>JAVQWE010000052.1:0-10842 GCA_033579175.1 Phycisphaerales bacterium
CGGATACAGCCCGAAGCCGATCCCGATTGCGCCGCTGACCAGAAAGCTGCCCAGCACCGACCAGGGCGCGATATTTGTCGGATATTCCCCTCCCCCTGCCGCCGCCACCACCACCGGCAGCAGTTTTGCCACGGCCGCTCCCAATCCGATGCCGATCAACCCCCCCGCCAGGGAGATCACAGTGGTTTCCACCAGGAACTGCAGGGTGATGTGCCGGCGTTTGGCGCCCAGAGCGCGTCGGACTCCGATCTCGCGTGTCCGCTCAGTGACGGTGGCGAGCATGATGTTCATGATGCCGATTCCCCCGACCACCAGGGAAACGCCGGCAATTACCACAAGGATGAAATTGAACATGCGGTTCAGCCGTTCGGCGTTGCGCAGGATTTCGATCGGGGCCTTGACGTCCACATCGTGGAGCTGCCCGCGCCGGCTCATCGCCAGGATGTTCTGAACGACCGCCGCCAGCCGCTCGACGTCTTCGATGCGTTCTGCCCGGAGCCATATTTCGCTCAGTTCCACCTGTTTCCGCTCCATGGTTCCTGCCAGCCGCCGGATGATGGCGTCGCCGTAGGTCGACTGGGCAAGCGTAATCGGGAAATACACCTGCTGATCGGGATCGCGGGCGATGATGGCGGCGCCTTCGGAGCCGACGCGCAGTCCCACCGGCTCCAGCACACCCACCACCGTGAGCATGACGATGGGGGTGCCTGCGCTGCCCACCTGAATGGTTCGGCCGAGCGGGTCCTGAAACGGAAACAACTGCTCTGCGACTTTGGAACCGATCACGCACACCGCCTCGCCGCGCTCGGTCTCCAGCGAGGTGAACAGCCGCCCCCGCGCAGGACGAAGGTTGATGATCTGGAACATCTGGGGCGTCGTTCCCACGGCGCTGGCGGCCGGGGCACGCAGGTCGCCGTGCACGACACGCTGTTCGGTGTCCTTCAACGGCACGATGGCCGCCAGACCGGGAAGAGTCTTGATGCGCTCCAGATCCAACCGCTTCAGACCATACTCGAGCACCCGCGATGTGCGTCCCGTGGCGTCGCTGGATTCCGGCGGGCGGATCGAGGCCACACGGATGTTGTTCGCGCCAAGCTGCCGAACCTGCTCCAGCGCCGCCTGCTTGGTGCCTTCGCCGATGGCCACCATGATGATCACCGCCGCCACCCCGAGGATGATCCCCAGGGCCGTCAGCAGGCTGCGAAGCTTGTGCAGGCGCAGGTTTGTCAATCCGAGCCGGAAAGTTTCCAGAAGAAAATTGAACATCGGGTGGTTGTGAATTTGAGGAAGTTCCGGTAACGTATTCGATGGCGTCTCATCACGAGCGTAAGCAAAGAGTCGTTCGCACTAACGCCATGGGAGATTCTATCTTCACCAGGATCATAAAGCGGGAGGTGCCTGCGGAAATCCTGGCGGAAGATGAGAATTACATCGTGATCCGAGACATTCAGCCGCAGGCGCCGGTGCACCTGCTGGTGATCACGAAACGGCCGATTCCGACGCTGAACGACCTGAAACCGGAAGACGCCGAACTGGTTGGAGGGATGTTTCTATTGGCCTCGCAGGTGATGAAAAATCTGGGGCACACCGATTTTCGAACCGTCTTTAACTGTGGCCCTGGAGCCCAGCAGACGGTGTTTCACCTGCACTTGCACGTTCTTGCCGGACGAAAGTTCGGCTGGCCGCCGGGGTAGGGGTAGGGGAGGGGTAAAACGATTCAGCAGAGGGAAACCTGCTGAAACCCGTGGATTCCGGGGCGGGATAAAAAGAAGACACCGCCAGTTACGGTCGGTGTCTTCCGGAGGGGAGAAAATGCGCCGTACGCGCTTCGCGTTCTAAATTGCCTATCTTACCTTACCAAAACTTCTTGCCCCGTCAACTGTATCTTCACCAGTTCAACGCTACAGCCGGGATATAAGTCCATTCGGCTATCGACTTGATTTTCCTCCATGAATTTTCCGGACTTAGAGGCTTTTCCCCGAGGTCCGGGTCCAGTCCCCCACGGAGCGTCGATCCAGCGGTATTACGCAATAGTCCCACAGGGGGTTCGGTGGATTGGGCTTTTTTTGCCGAAAATCCGGTTTTTTCACCCTATTCCACCCCCTTAGTGTGGGGTAGGGTCCACGCGTTCTTTCAGCCTTTGTACGGATGCCTGAATGGCCGCCGTCGCCCGTTCCAGCCCCTCTCGGGAGGTGTCGGATCGGTCGAAAGCGACCTCCTCCCCGAACGCCACGACCGCATGCGAAGGCCGAAGGATCGAAGGGAGCATTTCGCGGTTCCGCTGCTCTCCATCGAGGTAGGCCGGAAACACCGGTGCCCCTGTCTTGCAGGCCAAGAGCGCCACCCCGGTCTGGAAGGGGAGCAATTCCCGTTCCAGCTCGATCTTTCCCTCCGGGAAAATTCCGACCACCCTCCCCTGCTGCAGGGCCCGAATGGCCGCCCGGGTGGCGGAGGTGTCCCGACCCCCCCGGTCTACGGGAATTGCACCCACCCAACGAAAGAAGAAACCCAGCAACCGCAACTGGTAGTATTCCTTCGCCATCATCCATACTACCAGTCGTGGACAAACGGCCTGAAGCAGGATCGGATCGACCCCCGAGGTGTGGTTGCAAACCAGGATCGCTGGCCCCGAGGCTGGAAGCCGGCAGGGTGAAACCACCGTCAATTCGTGGTAGTGATATGCAAACCACTCGTTGGCCGCGATCATCACCCGAAGCAGCCCCTTCTGGGCAGCCATCTGATCGGAAACCACCGGCTGTCGTTCCGTCGCGTCTTTCACGGCTTGGGGAGATATCTTTCCCATCCCCGCGATGCAACTTCGGCGTTTGCCCGCTAATCTCCTGGCAGGCCGGACGATCGTCCCGGAACTGCTGATCGATGTTGCTGGGCATCCTTTCCGACAGCCATAATCAGCTCGACATCACCCGCTTGGCGATCGAAACGCTTCAGCGGGCCGGGGCGGAGTTCTTCATCCATTGCGGGGATGTCGGTGAGGAACGTGTGCTGGACCTGCTGTCCGGGTTGCCGAACGCAGTGGTCTGGGGGAACAACGACTTCGATCGCCAGAGGCTGGCTCGCTACGCGCAGTCGATCTCCGTCAACGTACATGATCCGGTCGCCCGACTCACGCTGGCAGGCAGGCACCTGCTGGTGACCCATGGCGACGATCCGCGCCTCATTGAATCCGCCGTTCGCGACCGCTCGGCAGATTACATCCTGTTCGGGCACAGTCACATTCCCAGCGATCAGCGGCGGAACGGCGTGCGTCTGATCAATCCCGGAGCCCTGCATCGAGCCCGCCCGAAAACCGTCGCGACTCTGGATCTCCTGCGCGACGAGCTTCGGCACATCGAGCTGAAACGCTGACCCACGAAGCGGTCGGGCCGTCCCAGCCATCGACGGTGAGCGGGCACGTTTTATTGTCGCCTGCGGCAGCCGTGGTAGAATGGAGGCTGATGTCAACGCCCCAGAATCTCGGCTATGTCGTGAGAAGCTTCCGCCCGGAAGACCTCGACGCCTGCCGGAAGCTCTACGTCGAGGGGCTGCTCGGGGGAAAACTGGCGGAGAACGACACAGGCCTGGACATCGACGACATCCAATCGGCCTACATGTGCGAGGGGAACCACTTCTGGGTGGCAGAAGCACCTTCGGGCGAGGTGGTAGGGATGATCGGCGTGCAACAGCACGAGGAGGGCGTCGGTGAAATCCGGCGGCTGCGGGTACGTGGTGACCACCGCCGACGCGGCGTCGGCAGCATGCTTGTGGAAGTCGCCCTCAAATTCTGTCAGGAGCGCAACTACCTCAAGATCACGCTGGATACCTTCATGGACCGTGAACCGGCGATCAAGCTCTTCGAGAAGTTTCACTTCCGTCACAGCCGAACCAAGGAAGTGCAGGGCAAGGAGTTGCTGTACTTCTATCTCGACATCTACGGGGGGGAAAAACCCGCACAGCGCGCGGGATGAACCCCTCGGCCGCTGTTACGCGCCGACCCCCGTATCTTGCCCGCGAACTGGGCATTGAGCCCCATTTGTCAGGGTTCTGAGCTCCGGCAAGAGGATTTGCATCCCGCCGGCACGGCGCTTCCCATCGCAAAGCCTGCGCGGACTCAGCCATTCTCCCAAGGCGGTAAGCACACCCAAAACGGTCGCCTCATAAGCGGCGTTGGTATGGGAACTGGCATGCCTCTGCCTCGCAGCATGCGCCGTAAGTCTCTGTCCCAACTCATCTTACGAGCAGCCGACGGGCCAGCGACCAACGGCATGATCGGGCTCTGCGGGCCATCGGTCGTCCGCGGCAGCCGGCCCCCTTTGGGTTGACTTGCTGCTCCGCCCGCTGCGGGGTTGATCCAGTGGATGGCCAGCCGGGCACTCAATCATTGGCGACTTCGGCGGAGATGAACCTCACCGGGTACGGCCGCGCCATTGCTCAAGCTCTGCCGTCCGACCCTGCCTCTGCAGCAGCTTGACCATTTCCGACCCAATCAGACGCACGTTTTCCCTTTCGCCGCGCGTTTCTGCCAGACGATACCCCTCGAGCCACGCCTGTTCCGCCGCCCGATCCTGTCCGGCGGCGGCATACGCTCGACCGAGATGCCGTTGCAGCGAAGCCTGCATGAAATCGATTCGCTGTTGTTGCGCGCAGGCGAGCACGGAATGCAGAATGGTCAATGCTTCGTCAGGCCTCCCCTGATCGATCAGGCACGCGGCCAGATTGGTGCGCGCGATCATGGTTCGACAGTTTTCCTCGCCGAACAGTCTTGAGTAGCCCTCGATGACCTCGCCATAGGCGGCTTCTGCCTCCTTATGCCGACCCGTGCCAGCCAACGCAATCGCCAGGGCGTGGCAGTTCCGCAGAACCACCGGGTGATCCTCTCCCCGCGATGCCCGTGCCAATTTCACGCCCTCTTCCGCCGCCGCGATAGCCTCGACCCATCTGCCCGCCTGCCCGAGCAACGACGCAAAATCGGCGTAATCACGCAATGTGGGCTCATGCGAAGTTCCATAGCCGGCGATCCGGCGGTCCAGAGCTGTTTTCTGAATCGTGATCGCTTCCTCGACCCGGCCCAGACGCTGCAGAACCGTCGCAAGATTGCTCAGGACATCGAGTGTGGTTTCGTGATGTGAACCGAGATGTTCTTCGGCGTCGGCGGCGATCTGACGCAGCGAGGCTTCCGCCTCGGCAAATCGTCCCAGCTCCGACAGCGCCACCGCATGATTCTGCCGGGCCGAGAGCGCCGGCAGCTTCTCGGGCCCGCTGCGCATCCGCTCGGCGGCCACTTCGGCGAAAATCGCTTCGGCGGCGGCGAACCTCGACCGCTGCAGGTACAGGTCGCCGAGGTTGTTCATGGCCGTCAGGGTGTGCTCGTGCGACGGGCCGTGAATCCGACGGTTCAGCTCGACCGCTTCGAGATAGCCCTTTTCGGCGGCGTCGAAATCGCCCAGGTCCAGTCGCGCGCCTGCCAGCGGTTCGAGCACGGCCACCGTGGCGGGGTGCGAAGCCCCAAGGCGCGACCGCGCCAGGTCGTAGGTTCTTTCCGCCAGCTCCAAGGCTTCCTTCGGGCGATACTGCCAGCGGAGCACGGTGATCAGCCGGACCTGATCCCGGATGCAATCGGGGTCGGCCGGGCTGCCGTGGGCCGTTCGCAGCTCGATTGCATGCTCGATCTGGGAGCGCGCCCGCTCAAGCTGCGAGAGGTTGAAATAGGTCCAGCCGAGGTTCGATCGAACCTCCGCTTCCAGCAGCGGGTTTGTGCCAAAGGTCTGGGTGATGGTCTTTTCAGAAGCCTCCAGCGCCGCCAGCACGGTCATATCCCTGGCGCCGATGCTCGGATCGGCCGACATGATCATCTGCTGGAGGAACCGGTTCACCGCCTGCGCCTTATCGCGCTCGCGTGACGCCCGCAACAATGCCAGCGACAGCAGCACCGATGACGCTGCCAGCAGGAGCGCGATCGACAGCGAAAGGCTCAGACTCACCCGGTGCCGGCGGGCGAATCGGCGCAAGCGATACCATCGCGACGGGAGACGGGCCGTGATCGGCTGATAATCCAGCACGCGCTGCAGATCCGCGGCGAACGCTTCGGCAGAGGGATATCGCCGCTGCTTGTCGCGCGCCAGGGCGGTCATGGTGACGATCTCCAGATCTCCACGGAGCGATGGATCAATCCGGCTGATCGGGGGAGGATCGGTTGTCTCGATTTTCTTCAATGCCTGCCCGATGGAAGAATCCCTCAGGTCCAGCGGCAACCGGTCGGTGAGCAATTCGTGAAGCAGCACCCCCAACGCCCAGACATCGCTGCGGACATCCACCGCCTCGGCGCGCCCTGACGCCTGCTCGGGGCTCATGTAGGCCGGCGTACCCATCAGCAGGCCGGTGGTCGTCTGCCAGGTCAGTTGAGGGTCGTCGGCGCCGGCGATGTGGGCGATGCCGAAATCCAGCACTTTCGGCTCGCCGCTCTGGTCCACAAGAATGTTGGCGGGCTTCAGATCGCGATGGATGACGGCCTGCTGATGGGCGGCGTGCACCGCCAGGGCCACTTTCACCAGCAGTTCGATGCGCGCGCGGCGATCCAGATGTCGCGATCGCGCATATTCGGTCAATGGCTGACCGACGACATACTCCATCGCGATGAACGGAATTACGGCACGCCCGCTGCTCCGATGCACGCCCGCCTCATAAATTCGCGCAATGTTCGGATGCACGAGCCGGCCCAGTGCCTGAGACTCGCGCCGGAATCGCCCGGCAGCGTCGATCATCGGCAAGGCGACTCGCAGCAATTTCAGTGCGACCGTCCGCCGAGGGTTCTCCTGTTGCGCCTCATACACCGCCGCCATCGCGCCTTCGGCCAGCAACCGCCGCAGGACGTAACGCCCGATCCGCTGCCCCCCGAGCGAAAGCAGGTCGGGACCGCCCAGGCCCAGCCACTCGTCGGCGCGGTGGTCGATTACCCCCTCGGATGCCTCATAAGAAGCAACCAGCTCGCGCGCTTCTCTCAGCAGGGAATCATCCCCGCGGCATCGCTCCACGAGGAATGCTTCGCGCTGCCCCGCCGGCAGCTCCAGTGCATCGGTAACAATCCCCTTGAGGGCATCCCAGTTGGGCGGGGTGGTTGGCATGATCATTGCCCCTGTAGCGCACCGACAACTGCACGATCCGGCCGGCAAGGCGCCGAAGGAGCGTCACTCCGCCGCCGAGCGCAGCTTCCGGGCCAGCCATGCGCGGGCAAATTGCCAGTCGCGCTTCACGGTCCGGGGAGAAGTGTGCATGGCGGCAGCGGTTTCGTCGATGCTCAGGCCGGCGAAATACCGCAGCATCACCACCTCGCACAAACGGGGGTCAAAATCCCGCAGCTCTTCCAGCGCACTGTCGAGGGAAAGCATGATGGTCGGATCGCTTCCTTCGATTGACACTTCACCGAGCTCCAGTCCCAGCCTCAGCCGCCCTCCGCCGTGCTTCCTGGAGCTGTATTTCCGGGCACGTTCGACCAGTATTCTCCGCATGGCCTCGGCGGCAACAGCGAAGAACTGTCTGGGGTTTTCCCAGCTTACCTGCGGATCATTCGACAGCCGCAGGAACACCTCATGAACCAGTGCTGTAGCCTGTAGCGTCAACCCACGGGGTTCGTGGGCCAACTTTTTCTGAGCCAAGGCCCGAAGCTGCTGGTAGACGTCAGGAAAAAGCTCGCGAGTGGTGCCGGTGAGGTGAGCCGGAGGCTCAACCATGGCAGCGATTTCGTCGCCTGGATCGGGTGAATCAGGAAAACGTGGCCCTCTCACGCCCCTATTTTCGCACAAGGACGGAACCCGGCCAACGGCTCATTACAAAGCTGTCCGTCAGGATTCCGGGGAACGTGAATCTGGGCAGATTTTACCGGAGAAGCTCCTCGTTCAGGGAGAATATCATGGCCTCGCCAGGCTTTCGAAAGCTCGTCTCTCGGCGAAACCGTGCGGCTTTGGCCGCGGTGGCCGACGTGCCGGAACCGGCAGCATCGGGCGCCATGGTGGCCCTTGCCCTCCTTTGCCGGTGGCAACGTCGAGGGAGACGGCTCAACCATGGTCTGCCCGGTGCGGTTGATCCTGCGTAACCGCAGCACCCTGTGCCCTCAGGTGGGGGTGGTCCGACCGCAGGATATGGTTCCAGCGCGCCGCGAGAACCCATCGGCCGAGACCAACTGCGTTCTGGTGTTGACACGATTGGCGATGCGCACCCGGCCGGCGCCCCATCATCCCCTCTGGCTGGCGAGTACCTGCCGGCATGACATTTCCCCCCTTTCGAGGGTATCTTCAGGCGCATGCAGAACCTTCTTGCCGCCGCGGTCGATGACGCTCGGCGGATGCTGATTGATCTGCCGACGCTTGCCCCGCAACTGGAGCGGCTGGCCGATGCCATGGTGCAATGCTGGGCCGCAAGGGGAAAAGTGCTCACCTGCGGTAACGGCGGGAGCTGCGCCGACGCGATCCATCTTGCGGAGGAACTGAGCGTGCGATTCGCCAGAGATCGCCGGGGCCTGGCGGCGATCGCCCTGGCTGACGGCAGCGCAATTTCCTGCGCAGCCAACGATTACGGCTGGGAGCGGGTCTTCTCCCGGCAGGTGGAGGCTCTGGGAAACCCGGGCGACGTGCTGATTGGCTTTTCCACCAGCGGCAACAGCGCCAATGTGATTGCGGCGGTAGAGTCGGCGAAAAAAATCGGCATGGTCACCTGCGCCTTCCTCGGAAAAGACGGCGGGAAGCTGAAGGGGCGATGCGACATCGAGTTGCATGTGTCGCATCCCCTGACCCACCGCGTGCAGGAGGCGCATCTGCTGCTCTACCACACGCTCTGCGAATGGATTGACACGCGATTCGACTGAGTCGCAGTGGTGCCAGAGATCCATGAATCCGGATATCCGGATGTCGCGATGCCGGCAGAGCCGGCCCGCGTTACGCCGTAGCCGATCGTTTCCATCGACCCTGAATTCGAGTAAGTTTCACACGTATGCAGCACGAAAACCTCGCGCAGTCTCTCAAAGACCTTCACGCCCGGATCATCGCCATCCGGGACTCTCTTTGACTTCCCCTCGAAGCTCGCCCGCAGGAAAGCGCTGGAAGAGCAAATGGGCCAGCCCGGCTTCTGGGACAATCCCGAGAAGGCCAGGGCGGTCGTTGCAGAACTGAAGGCACTGAAGGCCGTCATCGAGCCGATCGAGTCCCTGTTGAAAGGCATTGAGGATGCCAATGCCCTCCGGGAGCTGGCCGAGGAAGCCGGCGACCGCGATTCGCTCGAGGAAGCAGATCGCATGCTCACCGCACTGGAGGCACGCGGACAGCAGGTTGAACTGCAATCGCTGCTCGATGGCCCGGTCGATCCCTATAACTGCTTCGTCACCATTCAGGCCGGCGCCGGGGGCACCGAAGCCCAGGACTGGGCCGACATGCTGGCCCGAATGTATCTCTATTTCTGGCAGCGTAGGGGGTGGGATGTAAGCGAAGTGGATCGCCAGTACGGCGAACAGGCCGGCATCAAGAGCGCAACCTTTTATGTCAAAGGGGATTACGCGTTCGGGTTCATGCGGGCCGAGCATGGAACGCATCGGTTGGTCCGTCCCAGCCCGTTCAATGCCCAAGGCAAGCGTCAAACGAGCTTCGCCAGCGTAGCGGTAGAGCCGGAAATGCCCGCAGCTCAGGACCTGATCATCCCCGAAAAAGACCTGGATATCGTGATTTTCGCCCGCTCCAGCGGTCCGGGGGGGCAGAACGTCAACAAAGTAGCCACCGCCTGCCGGATTACCCATCTTCCCACGGGAATTCAGGTGGTAACCTCGGTCCACAAGAGCGCGATGCAGAACCGCGCGTTGGCCATGGATTTGCTCAAGGGCAAGCTGCAACTGATGGAGCAGGCCAAGCGAGACGCACAACTGAAGGAAATCGTCGGTGAAAAGGCGCTGGCCGATTTTGGAACGCAGATCCGCTCGTATGTGCTGGACGACCGACGGGTGAAGGATCACCGCACCAATGTCGAAACCCACGACGTGGAAAGTGTGCTGGATCGCGGGGAGCTGGATCGATTTATTGATGCTGAGCTCCGCCGCCGAAAAGCGGCGCGCAAATGAGGAGAGAACGACTTCCGTCTGACCCGCTGCCCCTGGTACCGTACCCGGCAGAGGTCTCCCATTCCGCTGCGGAAGTTCCTCACCGGCGCCGCTTTGACGGCGATGTGGTCGATTTCACCCTGTCTTCTGGCCGAACCGAACTCCCAGCCCCGCCCGGGCGATACGATCGTGGCGCGGATCGATGCCCTGAAGCGACCGCAGTTCGATTGGTCGAAGCGCCACGACCCTGCATTTCGCCAACCATACTTTGCTGAACAAGACGCCTACCTTCAAACCCGGGCCGAGTCGGCCAAAGAACTGTGGGAGGTCGAGCCCACGCACCCACGTGCCTTGGAACCGATGCTCAAGCGCTGGCGGGAGATCACTGGGTACGGCAAGCTTGCCGACGCATTGGCCGAAATCGACACCGTAAAGGCCTCTTTGCCTGCCCACCGCTGGCCCGATCTGGATTTCAACCGGGCTGAGATCACGCTCATGGCAAATCAGGGCAATTCTGAGAAAATGGCCGCCGTCGGCGCGGCCTTTGCCAAAGCGCATTCGATGGACCGTCGCAGGGGGGACCTGCTGATGATGGCGGCCTCGTCCACTCCCGATCGAGAACGATGGCTTTCCTTGGGTCGTCGGCTCGCCACGGAGTATCCAACCTCACCTTGGGCCGCGCTCGCCCGCGGCATCGTTCGACGGGGAGAAGGCATCGGCACGCCGTTTGAACTGTCGTTCACGGACGCCATCAGCGGCAGGCACGTCAG
>JAVQWE010000053.1:0-10817 GCA_033579175.1 Phycisphaerales bacterium
ACCCGCCCGATACGCCTGGCCGGCGCGCTGTCGGCGGCGGGGGCTCTGTTGATTCTCGCCGGATTGCTGGCAAGCCACTACGCCCGACGCAGGGTGATATGAATGATCTCGGCCGGGGCGTTGATGCGCAGCGGGAACCAGTTTCCGACCCCGTTGCTGACAACCAGGGCCGAGCCGTTCTTGCGATACAACCCTGACCAGTAGCGGAACATCCTCGGCCCGAACCCGATGTGCTCCGAGAGATGGAGCTGCCCGCCGTGGGTGTGTCCACTGAGCGTCAGGGGTATCGCATGCTTCGCCGCGACATCAAAGGCATGGGGATGGTGGGCCAGAAGAATCGTGAACGCGTCGTCCCGGCGTCGCGCCAGCAGCTCGCGCATAGAGGCTTCAATCACCTGGTCACTGCTGCGGCGCAGCTCCTGCCGTTGCATCCAGCCCGGTCGCCCCCATCGAAGCCCGAGGATCTGTACGGGAACTCCGTGCACCCGGATTTCGGCACCCTCGTTCAACAGCAGCGGGAGCCTCGAAGCGATCGCCCTCCGCTCAAACTCCAGACGACCTTCCATCAGATCGTGATTCCCTTCACAAATGAACTGGCCAAACCGACCCTCCATGCGATTCGACATCTCCGCCGCCGCCGGAAGGTCGGAGAGGTGGCGGTTGATCAGATCACCGGTCTGCACCACCAGGTCTGCCCGCAACGAGTTGGTGGCGTCGCGGATTCTTTCCAGAGTCTTTCCGCGGGTGAAGGTTCCCACATGGACATCGCTGACGTGAGCAATCGTCATGCCGTCCAGATCGCGCGGGAGCCCTTCCAGAGGAATCACGAGCCGGCGGATGCGGAACTCATCCAGCATCTGCAGGGCATGACCTGTTCCGGCAATGGCAATCAGCGGAGGCGCTGTTGCGACGGCCGCACGCAACAGGTCACGCCGCGAAATCGCCTCGCCGGCGTCGCCTGATGGCGAGCACTGAGCCGGGTTGTCTGGCGCGATCCGGGCTGGTCCGGCAATAAGCCGACAGGCCCCGGAAACTATCGCCGCCAGCACAGAAGGGATGGCGAGCACTGGAAGCAGAAGAAAATGCCAGATAAACAGCAGCGCAAGTCCTGCGGCGCCCAGAACACTGTAGGAAATCCCCGCCATACGCCCAAGCAGCACCAGAAGCAGCCCCCCGATGCACAGGGCCATGAATGCCGCCAGACCGGCACGCCACCAGACGGAACGTGGAAGCGTCTTCAGCATGCGATCGGCGGTGAACCACCACCAGACGTCCGCCAGCAGCATCAGAATCAGCAGGGTGATGATAAACGACATCGCGGCTTTACATCTCTCTGATCATCATATACACCAGCAGCCGGCATGTTGCGGATGGTATGCCTTTTTCTGCTGCTCACCGCCGGTTGCGTGCAGCGATCCCTTTCGATTGACAGCGATCCGCCGGGGGCGCTGGTATACCTCAACGGGCAGGAGGCCGGGCGCACGCCATTCGTGAAGGATTTCACATGGTATGGGACCTACGAGGTTGTCGTGAGAAAAGAGGGGTTTCAGACCCTTCGAATCAGGGAACCTGTCATTGCCCCCTGGTGGCAATGGCCGCCCTTTGACCTCTTCGCCGAGCTTTTTCCCCTCAAAGACGAGCGGACGCTGAAATATACCCTCGCTCCCGCGGCCGATGCGACAATCGACCTGGATGCCATTCTCTCCCGTTCGCAGGAACTGCAGGGCAAGCTCGAATCCAGCCGCGCACCACGGCCCGCCAGGCCGTAGCCCGCCCGTTCGAATCACGCCGCGGCAACGGCCGACTTGTTGTTGCTCATCACGACAGTTTCCCAGAGATCGATGCTGTCGAGCTTATATCGGTAATCGATCTCCATTTTCGTTCGGCGGACCAGCTCTGGCAACGCCAGGTCGCTGCGCCAGCCGAGCCGGGTGCACAGCGGGCAGAGCCATCGCTCGATCATCGCGATGAACCGGTTGGCACTCTGGAAGTGATTCACGACGACAATCCGCGCATTGGGTTTGGCAACCCGCTGCGCCTCCTGCACGAGCACCACCGGATCGCTGACCACGCTGATCACATGACTGATGAAAACGTGGTCGAACGTGTCATCCGCAAACGGCAGCGCCAGCGCGTTGGCCTGGACCAGCAAGACCCTGCCGCGATCCTGAGGACGCAGCTTTTTCCGTGCTTCGCGAAGCATTCCGTCGGAAAGGTCGATCCCGATGATCCGCGCTTCAGGAGGGTAAAACTGCAGTGACTGGCCGGTGCCAATGCCCAGGTCGAGCACGAGCTCCCCCGGCCGGATATTCATGTGGCTGATCGCTTCCGCGACGCGCCGGCGCACCAGCCGGGCGAACGTCACGTCATAGATCAGCGACTGGATATCGTAGATCTTTTTGGTCGTCGACTCGTGCATGTTGCCGCTTCCCCTCAAGTAGATTACGAAAACTCAGCCCGCTTCGCAAAGCGCCTCATCTCCGCGACAGCCCCCGCGCCGCCGCGGCATCGAGGAACCACGAGAGGTTTCCGCCGGCCGCCGGATTCACCCGCTGGATCGGCAGTCGATCGGGGTCGTGAGGGCCTTCCAGCACGGCTTTGACCGTTTCGCTCTTATCCGCCCCCGCGCACAGGATCAGCACTTCCCCAGACCGGTTGATAAACGGGAACGTAACGGTGATGCGCCAGTGGGTGCCGGGGGGAATCGGGCTGAGGTTGTAGTCGTCAGGAATCCGGTTGGCGACGCAGCGATGATCAGCCTCGCGGACCGCGGACGTCCCGGGAAACAGGCTGGCGGTGTGTCCGTCAATCCCCATGCCCAGAAGCATCAGGTCAGCCCCACCGGAATCGAAATGTTCTTTGAGCATTTTTCCATATTCCTTTGCGGCAAGCTGCGGGTCGATCTCCCCTTTCATGCGATAGACCTGATTCGACGGAATAGGAATCTCCCGGATGAGCGTTTCCTGAGCCATGCGCCAGTTGCTGTGCGGTGAATCCGGGGGCACGCATCGTTCATCGCCGAAATACAGCCCCACATTGCGCCAGTCGATGCGTGGCTTCCACGGCTCACTTGCCAGGAGCTGATACAAGGCGCGCGGCGTGCTGCCGCCGGAAAGAAACAGGGTGAAAAGTCTGCCCGCGTCGTGGGCACGTCTGGCCGCGGCGACGATGCGGCTGGCCGCCTCTTCGACCATGGCCCGCTGATCCGCAAATACCCGTATTTCGCATCCGGCCATGGAGGCCTCCGATCGCGGCAGACAAACCCTCGCAGGACACGCCGGCCTCTGCATTGTCCGCGCCGATGCCCCCGCCGACAACCGCCGTGAAATCGCATCCTCCCGGCAATGCTTTCTCCGCCCGGAGCCTGCGCGGATTCCCATTCATCGCCCCGACGATGCCATGAATCTGATCGCAATAAACCGAGGGAATCGGCGATCGCCGGTTACAGCGCATGGGCGGGCTTGGGCAGCTCATCGTGGATGGTTTGCTGCTTGGGCTGATCGCCATTGAAGCTGAAGAGCATCATGTCGTCGTCGATTCTGGCCTGGAGATGGACCGGCCGCTGCCAGATCGCCCAGATATTCCGCAGCGTTTCGATGGCGTGCTTGATCTCAAGGTCCTGCCCGTTGTGCTTGTGAGCCAGGTACAGCTCGCCGCGGTTGCAGTAATTGCCATCAACCACATAAATGAAAGGCCGCCCGAGATTCGTCAGCTGATACAGCAGCGTTTGTTTGATGCGGACGGGATCGCGGCTGATGATCCGCAACTGGCCGGTGTGGGGATCGCGGCCATACTGATAGAATCTGTGCCGTTCGATGAATTCCGGAGTCATGAACTCATCGATGAACTGGACATCGTTGTAGACGCGGCGCACTTCGAAAATCTTTTCGCGACCCAGCCCCAGGCCCTTGTCCCACCGTTTCTTGGCGCCCAGATCCTCGCACTCGTCGTATTCCTTGCCGAACTTGCCCTTGTTCCAGCGGTCTTCGATGTCCCGGAACAGCTCGAGGCCGATTTTGTAGGGGTTGAACCCCCCCGGGGGCATGTGCACGGTGCCGGAGTGGTGGTCTGCGTAATCGATGACCTCGGCGGCGGTGACGAAGTGCTTGCTCATCAGCGTGCTGTGCCAGTAACTGGCCCAGCCTTCGTTCATGACCTTGGTCATGCCCTGGGGGGCAAAGTAATACGCCTCCTCACGAACAATGCTCAGACAATCAGCCTGCCAGTCTTCGAGGCGCGCGTGCTCCAGAAGATAGCGGAGCACGTCGCGGGTCGGACGAGCGGGGGTGACATGCCGCTGTCGTGCGGCCGCCTCGCGGAGCTTCCTCGCTTCTGCTTCCAGTTTTTCGCGTGGATTGATCCAGCGATCGAGATACTCCTTGGACTTGAAGCGTGTCACTTCGGGATTGTTCCTTCCCGGCACGTTGGAACTCATGCCTGAGGACTTCGACGGCGCCTCCAGAGGCCCGCGATTAAGGAACATGCTGTGGGGATCGATCAGGTCTTCGACGCTCAGGCAGACATCCAGCCAGCGTTCCACCGTGTCGTAGCCATGTTGCTCGATGTATCGGCGGATGCGGGTGGCGTGGTTGGCCATCTCGTCCATCATCTTCCGGTTCGTCTGGCTGAACCAGAGATTGTTCTTGAAGAAGTCGCAGTGGCCGTAGACGTGGGCGATCACCAGCTTCTGGTCCACAAGTCCGTTGCTTTCCTGAAGGTAGGCATAGCACGGGTCGTTGTTGATGACCATTTCATAAATGCGACCGAGGCCGTACTGATGCTGCTTGCGGAGCCGTTCGTATTCCATCCCGAAGCGCCAGTGCGGATATCGCTGCGGGAAGCCGCCATACGCCGCGATCTGGTTCATCTGTTCGTAGTCGCACATCTCGAAGATGACGGGGAAGAAATCCAGACCATAAGATCTGGCCTGCTCGCGGATCTGCTTCTTGGCGGCCAGCAGCTCCGGGGGAAACGGGATGAGCGTGTGTTTCGGCATGGATATCTGATTGTAGCCACCGTTCAGGGCGGACTCGAAAACATTATCGGCAACTTCCGGCAAAAGCCGCGACTGCCGTCCGGAACCGAGCAGCGCCGGCCGCTCTCAGGCGGAAGCTCCGGTGCCACCGGGGCGCCCCAGCCCTCGAATCACCGCCAGTTTGGGGTAGGGCATATGGATCCGGGCGGCGGACTGCTGGTCGGCCAGAAACTTGTGGACGGCCCGGGCGCAGCCGTCCCAGCGGTAGTAGTCGTCGATCTGGACGATCCCGCCGGGAGCGAGGTGGCGACAGAGGTTTTCCAGGCAGCAGAGAACCGAATCGTACCAGTCTGCATCGATCCGGAGCAGGGCGATGGGAGCCTCCGGCGTGAAAGCGGGCAAGGTGTTCTCGAACCAGCCCTTGATGCATTGAAAGCGGCGAGCACCGCTCATCCGCATGGCCTTTTCCGCGTGCTTCTGCTCGGCGGCGCAGTTGTTGTGGTAGGTATCACTTTCCTTGTCCGCCTGCCAGCGTAGTGCGCGCGGTCCGTCAATTTCGCGGGCGGGAGGAAGCCCTTCGAAACTGTCAAAAAGATAATACATCCGATCCGGACCGAGGACGCTGGCCAGACCTGCCATCATCCCCCCTCGCCACACACCGCATTCGACGATGCATCCCGGGATATCCGCCACCTCGGCCGCGGCAAGCAGGTTGGCCACATACACGCGGCGGCTGATCATCGTGTACTGCCGGAACCTGTTATAGATCGGCAGGTAGCGGACAGCAGAGCCCAGCGATTCCGCCTGCCGGGCAACTCGACGGAGGAAGCTCATTCGCCCGACTCCCCGTGCCCGCCGACGACCTTCGGGCACGGGTGTAAGCATACCCGCGAGGATTCTTCGAGCAACGGCCGCCCCGACCGTTCAGTGTCCTCGCCCGAAGAACGTCTTAATTGAATCGTAAATGTCATCCTTTGAGTTGACGCGGCTCGTGAGCACCTTCTCATGGCCCTTGAGGTGCTCATGCAGCACATTGATGAAGTTCCCGCTGCCGTAGGCACTGGCAACCTGGCAGTAGCCGAACATGTTGCACTGCGGAAGCAGGTGTTCTTTCAGGAGTTTCACGCATTCGCGCGAGTCGGCTTCCGAGGAATTGTCACCGTCGCTGAAGTGGAACAGGTAAATGTTCCACTCATCCGCCGAATAATGAGAATCCAGCAACTGCCTGCAACAGCGAAACGCGCTGCTGATCTTGGTGCCCCCGTCCTCTCGCAGGTGGTAAAAGGTATGTTTATCCACTTCCTTGGCATTGACATCATGCACGATGTACCGGCTCTCGATGCCTTCGTAATTCTTCCGCAACCACGTATCGATCCAGAAGCTTTCCAGCCGCACAAGTTCTTTCTGCTCTTCTCCCATGGAACCGCTGACATCCATCATGAAAACGATCAGCGCGTTGCTCTGGGGGCTCTTTACCTCTTTCCAGCTGCGGTAACGGATGTCTTTCTTCTCGGGAACGATGATCGGATTGCTCGGATCGTAGTTCCCGAGCATGATCTGGCGCTTCAACGCCTCCCGGAAACTTCGTTTGAAGTGCCGCAGGCTCTCCGGACCGACCCTGCGAAGCGAGCTGTATTTGTCCTTGATTGTCGTGATGCGGTGTTTGCCCTTCGGCTCGATCCGCGGCAGCTTCAATTCCTCCGCGAGGATGTCCGCCAGCTCGTCCAGCGTCAGGTCCACTTCCATCAGGTGATGGCCCGGCTGTTCGCCGCCGGCGGTTTTACCCTGCCCCTTGCCGATCAGGTCGCCCTCTGAACCGTCTCCAGCACCGATTCCCTGACTGTTGTCGCCGTAACGGAAGTGCGGCAGATCAATGTTGCGCACTGGAATGCTGATCAGGTGTTTCCCTTCTTTGCCGATCAGCTCGCCTTTGGAGAGGAACTTGCGGAGATCCTCCCGGATGCGACCTTTCACGATCTGCCGGAAACGCTGGTGATCCTTTTCGATCTTCAGAACCATGACTCATGCACGCAGAAACTTCGCTGCGTACGGAACCCTCACTTCCCCGGAAGCACCATCCCCCCACGCCACGCCCGGGCGTTCCGCTAGGTATCCCTGCGGGTAAGCAGCCATAGACCGGCCGCCACCACCACACTGCTGCCGATCAGTCCGACCAGGGTCCCGGGGGTGCCGTCTACGACGGCATCGACCGGAGCATGGAACCTTTCCGCTTTCACGACGCCGAACCTCGGATCGGTCGCGAAGAAGAAGATGATTCCCAGAAGTCCCACAATCAGCAGACTCAGACCGGAGCGTCGTGTATCGCGTGTCATCCATGCGGAACCCATCGTTCAGGCCGGCAGCCAGCGCAACTGCCTGCATCATGCCGGCTACTGATGCTGGACTCCTCTCCCTGCTATTCATCCTGCTTGGAATCACCCCGCGCGAAGATGCTCGCCACATAGTTCAGCACATCCGTCGCACTGGTTTCGTTATAACCGAAATACTTGATCAGTCGCTGCTTGACCACGTCGATCTTCTGCTGCGTCTCGTCGTCCACCACCGAAGACACCAGATTCTTCAACTTGATCGTATCCCGCTGATCTTCAAACAGCTTCAGTTCCAGGGCCTTCAGCAGGCGGGCATTGGTGTTGTACTCGAATTTCTTGCCGTCCAGCGCCAGTGCCCCGATGTAATTCATGATCTCCTGCCGGAAGTCGTCCTTGCGGCTCTCGGGAATGTCGATCTTCTCCTCAATCGAGCGCATCAGCCGCTCGTCCGGCTCCTCATCGCGGCCGGTGTAGCGGTTGCGTACTTTCTCATGCTGCGTGTACGCGCGAACATTCTCGATGTAATTCGCGGCAAGGCGCTTGATGGCGTCCTCATCGGCGCTGATCGCCCGTTGCACCTCCGCCTTGAGAATGTCTTCATACTCTTCGCGAACCACGGCCAGCAGCTCGCGATACTCCTTCTTCAGCTCCTCGTCGGTGATCAGCGAGTGATGCGTCAGGCCGTTCTCCAGTTCATTCATCACCATGAACGGGTTGATGGCCTTGTCGATCTGCGCCTGCTGGCTGACCAGCGCGTTGCTGATCTTGTCCTGGATGTAGCGCGGGCTGATCCCCGTCATCCCTTCGCGGGGGTTTTCCTCCCGCAATTCCCGGATACTGTCTTCCGTGAAGCCCGGAATCTGCTTTCCGTTGTACAGCTTAAGCTTCTGCATCTTGGTGATGCCGGCCTTCTTCGGCTCGGCCAGCCGCGTGAGCACCGCCCACATCGCCGCCACTTCGACGGTGTGCGGAGCGATGTGCATGCCCTTGACCTTGTCCGGGCCGAAATCCTTCATGTAAATCTTGATTTCGTCGTCGAGCTTGATGTTGTAGGGCACGTCGATCTTGATCGTGCGATCGCGGAAGGCCTCCATCATTTCGTTGCCCTGAAGCTTCTTGTATTCCGGCTCATTGGTATGGCCGAGAATCACCTCGTCGATGTAGGTCTGGGCGAATTTCTTCGGCTTGATCATGTGCTCCTGCGACGCCCCCAGCAGGTCGTACAGGAACGCCACATCCAGCTTCAGAACCTCAATGAACTCCACAATCCCGCGGTTGGCGATGTTCAGTTCGCCGTCGAAGTTGAAGGCGCGCGGGTCACTGTCACTGCCGTATTCGGCGATCTTGCGGTAGTTGATGTCCCCGGTCAGCTCCGTGGAATCCTGATTCTTCTCATCCTTGGGCTGGAAGGTACCGATGCCGCGGCGGTCTTTCTCAGAGAGAATCAGCCGCTTCACGCGGACATGATCCATCACTTTCTTCCAGTCGCCGCCGTACATCTCCATCAGGTCCGCCATCACTCGCCGGCAGAAGGGGCAGACATCTCCATACAGACGCAACCGGCGGCCCTCGCTCAGCCTTTCATTGATCTGCTCAATTACCTCGTTGCGCGCCTCCCTGGGGATCAGAAGCAACGGCTCTTCGTGCATCGGACAGTCGAGGAACTGCTCGCCCTCGTCGGATCCCATCTTGTGCGGCAGGCGCCAGGCATACGTATACAGACGCCCTTCATCGGTCTTGCTGTAATGTTCAAGACCCTTCTTTAACAGCCGCGCGATCGTGGATTTGGAAGACCCGACCGGCCCGTGCAGCAGCAGAATCCGCTTCTCCGTACCATAGCCCTGAGCGGCCGACTTGAAGAAGTCCACCAGCTGCATCAACGGGCGCTCCAGGCCGAAGATCGCATCGGCGCCGTTGTCGAATGGATCACTGAAGAACTTGTAGCGGGTGAACTCCTGCTTGAACTGCGTGTAGGTCTCGGTCCCATGGGAGAGAATCATGTCGTACACCCGCTGGAACGCGTTGCGCGCCACATAGGGGTGTTCATACACGATGTCCAGGTACTCCCAGAAGGTTCCTTCCCAGTGCTGGTCCCGGTAATGACTCTGGTCCAGCCGGCGATCGATGATCGACAGAATCGGGTTTGATTTCATCGGCATATCCGTGCTCCAGGACAACCCGGAACCGCCCCGAGCCACCGGCGGAGGATCCTGTGCCATCAGTGCAGTCCCCAGAACGCCGGCGGACGCGAAGCGGAGTGTCAAAGAACCACAAACGGGAGGCGCTTGGAATGATTATCGGCACTTCCGGTCGGTCAGGGTTAACGTTATTCAACCCCGACGACGGAAAGGCCGCGCCGACCGCAGGCCGGGTGCAGAGGCGCCCGTCCGTGGCCGCAATCCGCAAGCTCCTACGGTGTAATACGCTACCATCGCTCTTTCGTTCGTCTAGTGCCCGTCCGAGCGAATTGAGTGACGCATCTACCCATGCCGGCCGGCTCCCAGCGGGAGGGTTGAGGCTCGCCCGGTTAACCCCTGAAAATCCCCAGTTCCTTGAACTGCCTCCCCAGAATCGGTTTGCTCGGGGTTTCCAGCCACTGCTGGAGCACCGCCGCATAGGCTTCCCGGAAATCGATCCCGAAGCGAAGGTCGCCTTGGTCGAGTTGGGTGAGTGAAGGGTGTGTACCGATGATGCCGGCCTTGACGCGCTGCCCGAAAAAGAACATCGGTGCTGCCGCTCCGTGATCCGTCCCTCCAGAGGCGTTCTGGCTCACCCGCCGACCGAACTCGCTGAACGTCATCATCAGCACCCGATCGGCGTTCCGCTGGCTTTGCATGTCGGCCCAGAAAGCGCTGACCCCCTCAGAAAACTGCTGCATCAGCTGCGCGTGCCGTCCGGCCTGATTCGCATGGGTGTCGAACCCGCCGAGGCTGATGTAATACACCCGGGTTGCAAGCCCTCCGGCGATCATTGCGGCGATCGTCCGAAGCCCCTGACCAAACTCATTCCTCGGATAACTGGCCGACGTCTGATATTGCCGACTGATCCGCAGGATCGTGTCGCTGCTCACCTGAGCATCCATCGCCGTGCGAGTCAGGAACTGAAGCTGATCGTCCGGTAGAATCACCTGTGCCGCCCCCCGGGCCGTTCGCGCGCGCGAGTTTTTCAGCGATCCCGCTGCCGGCCGGGTGGCCGGATTGATACCGGCAATGCCGTTCAACCGCTCGTAACTCTTCCTGTCCCGACCCTGGTAGCGATAGTTCTCCGGCCGTTCGAACGAAATGGGAGTCACCCGCGCCCCGCGCATGGCCAGTGGAAGCGAATCGCCGATGTTGATCCCGACGTGCGGATCGCAACCATCGCACGTGTTATCAAAGTATCGTCCCAGCCAGCCGTGAACCGGCGTTTCGCTCTCCGGTTCGGCCGAATGCCAGATATCCATCGAGCGGAAGTGCGACCGATTGGGGTTCGGATACCCCACCCCCTGCACGATCGTCATCATGCCCTCGTCA
>JAVQWE010000054.1:0-10786 GCA_033579175.1 Phycisphaerales bacterium
GATCGCAGTGGGAGGCTCGATTCTGGTGATGATGGCCCTGTATCAGTTCTTCGATGCGATGTACGTCGTGTATCACGGCGCGTTGCGCGGCGCCGGCGACACGCTCGTGCCGGCAGTGGTGCTGGGGGTGCTGGTCTGGACGATCTGCGTCGGCGGCAGCGTGGTCGTCGCCCGCACCTGGCCGGAGTTGGGTGCCATCGGCCCGTGGGCGGCCACGACCCTGTATGGAGTGTGCCTGGGTGTGTTTCTGATGGTTCGGTTCTGCCTGGGGGGATGGAAGCGCATCCGGCTTCATGGGGAATCGTCTCTCTCGAAGGAGTTGACCGTATCGGATAAAGTGCCCGGTCTGGAGTTGATCGCGGAACGCCCATGAGCACCGAAACGAAACCCGCCAGCGTCTACAAGGACACCCTGAACCTGCCTCGAACCGCGTTTCCGATGGAGGCGCGGCTGGTGAGCAGTGAGCCGGCGCGCCTGCGGAAATGGCAGGAAATGAACCTCTACGAGCAACTGATGCGCCTGCGGGCCCACGCGCCCAGATGGGTTCTGCACGATGGACCTCCGTTTGCCAATTCTGACATTCACATTGGCCACGTGGCCAACAAGACGCTTAAGGACGTATTCATCCGCTACAAAAGTCTGGCCGGTTTCCAATGTCCGTTCGTTCCCGGATGGGATTGCCACGGGCTGCCGATCGAACACAAAATCCAGCAGGACCTGGGCGCGAAACTGCGGGACATGAGCCTGGTTGAGGTGCGGAAACACTGTTACGCGCACGCGGAAAAGTACGCCCGCGTCCAAAGCGAACAATTCCAGCGACTGGGAATTCTGGGGGACTGGAGCCGACCGTATTGGACGATGGCCCCGGAGTACGAAGCGTCCACCCTGGAGGTTTTCGCCGAATTCGTAGCCGCCGGGCTGGTGTACAAACAACTGAAGCCCGTGCATTGGTCGATCGAGAACATGACGGCGCTGGCGGACGCCGAGCTGGAGTATCAGGACGTGGAAGACCCCAGCGTTTATGTCGAGTTTCCGGTGGAAAACCCCGGTTTGCTCAAGGGGCGGTTCGAGCTGCGCGTCAATGCTCCGGTGAGCTACCTGATCTGGACGACCACCCCTTGGACGCTGCCGGCAAACGTCGCGATCGCCGTGCATCCGGACGTCGAATATGCGTTTGTGCAATATACGCGCAACGGCCGAGACAGGATCAGTGTTGTCGCTGCACCACTGGTGGAAGTGACATGGAAAGGACGCCAAGGGGTTTCGGAATTCCGGGTGGTCAGGACGGTCACCGGCCGAGAGCTGTTGGCGGCCGGGGTCGGTTACCGGCATCCGTTCATGGACAAGACCCTGCGGCTGGTAGGGGCGACCTATGTCACCACAACCGATGGTACCGGTCTGGTTCACACCGCGGGTGGTCATGGAGAGGAAGACTACGCGACATGCATCGCCAACGGGATTGAGATTTATTGTCCGGTGCTGGCCAACGGGCGCTTCGATTCGACCGTCCCGGAATGGTTAACCGGCTTGAACGTCTGGGAGGCCAACCCCCGCATCATCCAGAAGCTCCGCGAGCTGGACGTGTTGTTCGACACCCAGACCATCCGCCACACCTATCCGCACGATTGGCGGAGCAAGACCAAGACAATCTTCCGCGCCACCGAGCAGTGGTTTATCGCCGTCGATCGGGAATTCCGGGTTGGGGGGGGCAATGGGGTTGAGGAACCGGCAACGCTACGCCAGCGCGCCATGCGGGCGATTCGCGATCAGATCCGATTCGTCCCCGAATGGGGTCGGGCGCGCATCGGAGGCATGTTTGAATCGCGGCCGGACTGGTGCATCTCCCGGCAGCGCGCCTGGGGGCTGCCGATCCCCGTCTTCTACAACGAACAGGGAGAGGCACTGCTTACCGCAGAATCGGTCCGGGCGGTTGCGAGGCGCTTTCGGGAGAAGGGAAGTGACGCCTGGTTCACCGATTCTCCCATGGAACTATTGGGTGATTACGATCCCGGGCCACGCTTCCCCAAGGATCGTTTGCGCAAAGAAAAGGACATTTTCGATGTCTGGTTTGAGTCTGGCAGCAGTTGGCATGCCGTCTGCCGTAAACGTCCGGAACTCGGTTTTCCAGCCGATCTGTATCTGGAGGGGTCAGACCAGCACCGAGGCTGGTTTCAGCTCTCGCTGCTGCCGGCTTTGGGGGCCACCGGAGTGCCCCCGTTCAAAACCGTGCTGACTCACGGCTTCATCGTCGGTCCGGACGGTCGGAAGGTCAGCAAATCCGATCCGAATTATGTCACGGCGACGGAGGAAGTAAACCGCCACGGGGCCGATCTGTTGCGCCTGTTCGTGTGTCAGAGCGATTACGAAGGAGACATGGCGGCGTCTCCGAAAATGATCCGTGAATTCGGTGACAAGTATCGCAAGATCCGCAACACGCTGCGTTACCTGCTGAGCAACCTGTACGACTTTGATCCGGCCAGACACGCTCAGGAAATCCCACTGCACAGCCTCGACGGCTGGGCATGGGCAGAGCTGGACGAGCTGATCCGGCAGACCGTTGCAGCCTATGACTCGTTCGCGCTGCATCGTGCATTCCGGCTTCTGCATGACTTCTGCGCGGTGCAGGTAAGCGCCGTGTACGGCAATGCGATGAAGGACCGTCTGTACTGCGAGCCGCCGCACTCAGCCCTGCGCCGCAGGTGCCAGACGGTCATGCATCGGATGGTGGTGGCTTTGACCAAGCTGCTTTCACCCATGATTGTCTTCACCGCCGATGAGGCATGGGAGCACATCACCCACAAGCCCGCCGGGGAGGAGCATCTGCCCAGCGTTCACCTCACCTCGCTTCCGCGGCCGTCCGGAGTGGTGGTGTCCGAAGCGCAGCAGGAGGAATGGCGGCTGCTGATGCGCTTGCGCGAGGATGCCCTTCTGCAGCTCGACCGGCTGAAGAAGCAGGCGGGTCTGAACAAAGCGCTGGATGCCGAGATTGTGTATCACGTGGACGACGATGAGCTTCGCCGTCGGTTGCAGCAGTATGGCCCTGATCTGGAAGACCTGGTGGGGGCGGGCTTTCACAGTTTTGCCGAGAAAGACCCCTCCGGGCCGGCGGTCACGGTCAAGGTGATCGACCGCCGAGGCGACTACAAGGCCTGTGCCCGAAGCTGGAAACGCCGCCCGGACGTCGGACAGGATCCGGAATTCCCGGAACTTTCGCTTCGCGACGCCGCAGCGGTGCGCCAGCGATGAGCATCGTGCGCCGGTGGCGGGTTGTCGACCCGGCGCTGCCACGAAGACCGTCGATCTGCGGCTGAACTGCCGGCCTCAGGCATGGGAGGGCCTATGCTCGTACTGTCGCGACATAAGGATGAGTCGATCATGATCGGCCAGCAGATTGAGGTGTCCGTGCTGGACATCCGCGGAGACAAAGTTCGGCTCGGGGTGACGGCGCCCAAGGATATCAGTGTGCATCGGCGGGAGGTGTACGACCAGATTTGCCGGGAGAACCAGTTGGCGGCGCAGGTACGCCCCGAGGATTTGACTGCGGGTGGGAGGAATGTGAAACCGCTTTCATTGGCGGTGCTGGTCAGTGGTGGAGGGACCACGCTGCAGAACCTTCTTGACCGGATTGCCGACCAGACCCTGCCGGCGGTGGTTCAAGTGGTGATCGGCTCGCGCCCGGGCCTTCAAGCCCTGCAGCGCGCCGCGCGAGCCGGAGTGCCGAATCTGGTGATCGATCGCTCCCGGCACCCGGATGTCAACACCTTCAGCCGCGAAGTCTTCGCTCAGATCGACCGTGCCGGGGTCGATCTGGTCTGCCTCGCCGGCTGGTTGAACCTGCTGAAGATTCCCGACCCCTGGCGCGGTCGGGTGATGAACATCCATCCGGCCTTGCTCCCGGCCTTTGGCGGCCGCGGAATGTACGGGCTGCGTGTTCATGAGGCTGTGCTCGCCGCCGGGTGCAAAGTCAGTGGGTGCACCGTTCATTTCGTGGACGATGACTACGATACCGGCCCGATCATCCTTCAACGAACCTGTCCCGTACACGAAGGAGATTCGCCGCAGAGCCTGGCGCTGCGCGTCTTTGAGCAGGAATGCCTGGCGTACCCGCAGGCCATCCGCCTGTTTCAGCAGGGCCGACTGCATATCGACGGCCGACGGGTGCGGATTGACACAGCCGTCAGGGGCGTTTAGCCGGCGCCGCCAGCCGGAAGTCGTTCGTCAGACCGAAACCGGTCAGGTGGCAGCCCAGTCGTCTGAGCCACCGAGCCGTGACCTGGTTGCAGTTGTTCAGAAACCAGTAGTGTTCGCGATCCTGCACGAAGCTCATGTTGTATCGGTCGTTGTAGTGGTACGTGTCGACTTGGCGGAGGAATCGCGCGTCCAGTTCCATGCGGAGCGCTTCGGCACGTGCCCGCTCCACGCGGAGGGGCAGCACGCCGTGCTGGGCGACGGTCAGCGGCAGGCCATCGCGGATTTCCACTGTGGTCCCCTGAAGGGTGGAGCGCATCAGCCCAAGCAGCGAGGCGACACCCACCGGCCAGCGCGTGTCACCCAGCGCGAACCACCGGAACGCGCCGAAAGAGTACTCAACGTAGTCTGTTTCCGAACGCGGCAGGAGAACGGCCGAGTGCGCCGCATCGAGTTTCAGAAAAACCGTCACGGGCTTCTCAACATGCTGTGGGGGCGTGACCAGGGTCGTGCAACCGGCGACCAGCAGAAGCGTTAACAGCCGGATTGCCTTTGCCGGTGGGGGCACGGGAGCTCCGGTAAGGGTTGACCTAACGGCCCAGCTCGCGCCCGCGGCGCCAGGCTGCGGCAATCGCCTCGCGCAGGATTTTCCCCACGTTCGCCGATTCCAGCACCTCCATGGCGGCCTGGGTGGTTCCACCGGGGCTGGTGACTCTTCGGCGCAATTCCGCAGGGGATTGAGGCAGCTCCTGAAGCATGCGCGCCGCACCAAATGCGGTCTGATACACCAGTTGCCGCGCCTGCTGCTCGGAAAGACCCAGTTCCGCTCCGGCAGCGATCATCTGCTCCACGAGAAAGAAGAAATAGGCCGGCCCCGACCCGCTGACGGCTGTGACGGCGTCCATCTGATCCTCGGTCACCTCAACCACGGAGGAAGCGGTTTGCAGAAGCGTTCGCACGCGGATCAAATCCTCGTCCGAGGCGCCTCCGCCCTTGCACAGCGCCGTTGCACCCGCTCCCACCAGGAGGGGGGTGTTGGGCATTACGCGAATCACTCGAGACCCGACCGGCTTGCCCAGCCGATCCGCGATGTATCGCGTGCTGATACCGGCGGCGACGGACACAATCAACTTTGATGAATCAACGACCGGCGCGATTTCCTCAAGCACGGATGCCATCATCTGCGGTTTGACGCAGAGCATAACGATTTCGGCTGATTGCGCCGCCGTGGCGTTTGATTCCGTTGTGTCGATCCCCAAGCCGGCGAAGACCGCCCGACGCGCAGTCGCGGGATCTGAGGCGATCAACCGCCCGGCCGGCAGTGTGCGGCTGCGAAGCACGGCCGTGGCGATGGCCTCGGCGATGTTGCCGGCACCAAGGAAGGCCAGGACATAGTTCATTCCCGGATCATAGCCGCATTCTGCATGGCACACGAAGCGGCACGTCGGGCCGGGGGGAGATACTCAATCGGAAGAGAACCCCAGGACTTCGTGAACACTGCGCGGGGCGCGCACGATGAGGTTGCCGTTGAAGTACCGGATCGTGGCAGGGCCACCGTTCACTGCCCAGACATCCGGTTGCACGGTATCGACGATCAGATCGATCAACTGCTGAGCGCGTTCGGCGCGGGTGGTGCCCTTTTCGCTTTCACCCCCACCCCCTCCGCCGAAGAGTGATCCTCCCCCGCCCCCTCCGCCCACCTGCGCGCTCTGCTGTAGATTGAAATCCGGCGCGTTGTCGAAATCCGGCACTTCGACCAGCAGGTCTTGAACGGGATAGATGCGCGTGATCAGATCACTGTCAGCCAGTTCTCGTGTCGTGATGTGGATCACCCCCTCCGCTGAATAGAAACTCAATGTGCCGGAGCCGCCAGCGGCGTCGGTCAGCACCAGAGCAAGCACCTTCCGCAGGGGTGCATTCCGAAGCCGCAGGTTCACCGGGGTATCCTTGGCAACACCGGTGCTCTCCAGGGCCCTCCAGTTGACGTGAATGTTGGCTCGAGAAGCATCCGCCAGGTACTCGATCGCATCGCTGAGCGCCGTGCCCGAAAAACTGACCTCGGGGATCCGCCGGGCCAAGGCGACCCTTGGAGCGACCTGCGCCAGGGCCGGTGTGAGGCACAGAGTGAACAGAAGCAGCAACGACAGGATGATCCGAGGCATATGGCCTCCGGGAGAAAGCAATCGACCGCAGAGGACCTCAGATGGGCCGACGGTGCCCGCCACGGCACCTCAGGGCTCATTCCGATTTCGATGCCGGGGGAGGGTTGAGTTTCGGCGGCTCTGACGCCTGCTCGATCTCGTCCTCCACGCCTTTCAGGCCTCTTTTGAACTCCACAATGCTTCGGCCGAGGCTGCGACCCACTTCAGGCAGGCGCTTGCCAAACAAGAGCAGGCCAAGCCCGCCGAGCAGGATCATCTCGAACATTCCGAAGTTCTGCAAAAACGCCAGCGGCAGCATGTCTTCCGCCTTTCCGGGGGTCGAAGATCGACCGGCCCTGAAGATTATAACGTCTGATCGGTCAAAGGGTTGCCTTGCGAGCGCAAAATCTCCAGCAATCGGGCAAAATCCCGCGGTAGCGGGGCCGTGAGGGTCATCGGTTGCAAGGTGACGGGATGGGTGAAGGCGATTTCATAGGCATGCAGCATCTGGCGTTCGATCCTCAACCGAGGTACAGCACCTGCGGGGATGCCTTCCGAGCCGGATGAACGCGGCACGTGCAAGAGGGGCTGCCCGGCGGATTCCGCTGCTGGCTGCAATTCCGTCCATTCCACGACGCAACGGCCGTGATACACCGTATCGCCGACAATCGGATGACCGATCGCCGCCATATGCACCCTCAGTTGATGCGTGCGACCCGTCTTGGGCCAGAGCTTGACCAACGTGCACCTTCCCTGAGGCACCGCCGGAACGGGTTGATCCGGCACGGTCTCTTCCTTGTTATAGAATTTCAGCCGAGAGGGCACCTCGAACGACTCCTGCACTTCATAACGGGTGATTGCCGTCTTGCCCCCGTGTTCGATCTTCCTCACGGCCTGCTTCTCGCGATGGTAGCGATCTTTGCCGATGGGCAGGTCAATCTCGTCGGCCCGCAGCTCCGGCTCGCCGTGGACCAGGGCCAGATAGGTCTTCTGGATTGTCCGATTCTCAAACTGCCGAGCCAGGCGCCAGTGAGCTTCATCGGCCTTGGCTACCAGCATGATCCCAGTCGTATTCCGATCGAGCCGGTGAAGGATTCCCGGCCGCCACTCGCCATTGATCGTGGACCATTTCCGCCCGTAATAAACCAGCCCGTTCACCAGAGTGCCTGTCCAGCGGCCGCGCGCCGGGTGAACGATCAGATCGGCCGGCTTGTTCAGAGCCAGGAAATACTCATCCTCGTAAACGATATCCAAAGGAATCGGCTCAGGGACCAGCTCATTGACCGGTTCTGGCGGCGCCGCCATTTCCACGATGTCGTTGCGGCAGGGCCGATACGCCGGCTTGGTTGGCTTGCCGTTGACCGTGACCAACCCTTCGCGGATCAGGTTCTGCACGGCGTTTCGCGACAGGTAGCCCACGCGATCCACCAGATACTGGTCCAACCGGCGGGTCAGGTCCTTCGCCACGCGCCAGCGAAAGTGGACCAGTTCGTCGCCCTCGCTTTCGGACGAAAGCGTTTCCTCATCCGAGGGCAGAGGCTGAAGTTCAATGTCGTTCTCTTCGCGCGTCACGGTGATCGAATTGTAGGGTCCATGCCCGGATGCCTCACGCCGATCGACCCGGACTGCAATACCGTGCAGGCGGGAAAGCGGGTCCGGCAGAGGTGCTGGCCCACTTGCGGGAGGACAGGTGAGGCGCACTGGAGGCGCGTGCAGGCGGCGCTATTCTGTCGATCGTCGCCTGAGGTAGTTCTGATACGCTGAGGTGAACGCATCGAGCATTCGTTGCACATGCGGGGCAGCCACGAACACGCGGGCACTGACTGCGGCCGTCGGGTAGAAGCCGGTAATGAAGTCGAAGGAAAACTCCGCCGCCGAATGACCAATCAGGACGCTGTTGCAGTATTGCCCGCTCCAGAGTTCCTCCGGAAGCTTGAACTGCTCGTAAATCTCTTGAATGGTCGGTCTTGGAGGATTGGGTGGAATGGGTAAAATGGGCAATGGGCCGAAGCGTTCGACGTACTTTCCTATGTTCTCGCGCAACGCAGCGATGAACTCGTTCATCGTGGCCGGGACCATGACGACCCGGGCCACAATCTGAGGCGGACGCGAAAGTGCCTGCAGGAAGTCAACCACGAACTCCTTCGGGGTGTCCAGGATCAGTTGGCCCGTGCTCAGCACTCCGTTGCGAACTCGTTCAGGCACCCTTGCCCCCACCGGCTGATGCTGGAATTTCTGCGAAAAAATGGCGTTATCGTCCCCGCCGGTGTTTCCCGGGCCGATGGGGGGATAGGACAGGCCGTCGCTCATATTCAACGCAGGATAACCGGAAATCAGGCAAACCTGAAACAGCACTCATCGACGGCAGGGGGGCCACCAGTCTCAAGCCAGAGCCCGTCGGCTCCAAGGGTGCCGCACCAGAGCGTGGCTTTCGTACCGGCCTTCTACCCTCAGAGCGAGCCTGCGGCGCCGCTTGCAGACGGAGCCGCGGTGCACGGGGTGGGGTGGCTCGAAGGCTCGCGACAGGTTAACTGAGCAGGTCTTCCCGCTCGATCAGCGGGCGCTTGCCGAACGGGTTCTTCACGGGGGAGGATTCCGTCTTTGCGCCGCTGATCACACTCCCACGGCCGCCGCTGGGGAACGCCAGCGCCATGATCTGCGGGAGCGAGTACCCTTCCGAGGCGAGCCGCACGATGTCGGTTGCAGGCGTGTGCCCGTCGCGAAGCACCCCGAGAACAATCGGAAGCAGCCAGCCGGTAGACGAGGGCGGGACGCCATCGGGGGGATCGAACGCGCCACGGAGAATCTCTCCCCGAAGCATGTGGTTCGGCGCGGCCCAGTGCTGCAAGGGATTGTTCGCCGGGTCGCTGGTGATCCACCCGTGGTGAATGTACACGCCGTTCACATCGTGCCAGTGAGTGTAGTCGCGCGGGGGGCGATTCTCAGCATAAACTTTCACGCCACTGTTGCGCAGCGCCGCGACAACATGCCACTCGCGCCAATGCGCCTGGGCATGGACAATGGAGTCGAAGCCGATGGACGCGCCGGCCTGCAGCAGGGGTTCGATGGATCGTTTGATCCGGTCCATGTAATGGTCAAAGTCGGTAATTGTGGTGAACTGCGGATCGTAAGGAATCGAACCGAGATAGGCGATCACCTCAACACCGGAGTCGATCACCGGCTTCCAGGCGCTGACGAAGGTGTCGGTGACCATCGTCAGACCGGCTTCCTGCGAGTGGATGTATTGGTCGAACTGAAAATGCGTTTCTCCCACGGAATTGCCGAAGGGGTTGTGCAGGAAGATACGCTTCAGCCCCAGCGATCGGAGCTGCGCAAATCGGCCGTTCACGTAATACTGCCAGCCATGCTGCGGGATGCCCCAGCCGATGTACCGCACGGACGGGTCGGAGCTGGAATGACCGATCACCTCCCACGCCATGATCCGTTCACCAGGATCGAGGGGGTTGGCGTACTGGTGATCGAACTTGTCGGTCAGGGTGCGCAGCTTCCCGTCATACATGCTGGTGGCGGAAAAGATGAACTCGCCGGCCGATGAGACCGCCGAAGCGATGTTCTCCGATCCCATGGCACGCAGCATGAATTTCCAGCCGCCGGACTTGAACGCGGCGGTGTTTACGGTCTTCAGAGTGCGGTTCAGATACAGGACGGTGACGACTTCCCCATCGAGGAAGATGTTCGCGAACTCGCCCTGATTCCCCCCGGAAGCGACCCGCTGGCTGCTCCAGGAGACGCCATCAGCCGTCGTGGAGACCCGCAGGTCTTTCTTGGCGACGTCGTAATAGGCGATCCAGGGTCGGCCGGCGGTGTCGAAAGTCATGGAGGCGTGCCGCACCCCAGAGGGCGTTCCACGATCGATCGCCCGAATCGCGAACGAGCCATCCGGTCGCTGCGCCGCGTACTTGAGCCGGAACCCGGTATTGTCGGCGTAAGCGATGTGCAGCAGGCCCGTGTTCGGCTCAACCACCATGCTGGTGAATGCGCCGACGTCGCCAGAAGTTTCGATCGCGGTATTGACGAACTTGCCGGACGCTGCCTGCCAGGCCAGCTTCAGATCACCGTTGGTCTTGTCGTAGTACGAAATGTACGCGCGCCCGTTGGTGCCATAGCCCAGCGTCGGGTAATCGCCGACCTCGCCGGCGCTGTCAACGGTCACACGCACCCAGTTGCCGTTGATCAGCGTGGCGAACATCAGATCGTAATTGACGAAATCTCGATACGCGATGCTGGGACGGCCCTGCGGATCGACAGCAATCGACATCTGCCCGCCGGCCCTGCGTGGATCGACCAGGCTCGAAGGGCCCCAGACCTTGTGCGGGCCTGTGCGCTTCGCGTAGAAGAGCTGTCCGGTGTCGGTGTCGCGCCAGACACGGTGCACCTGCCCATGAAGGTCGAAGGTGATGTCGTTGCCATCGGCACGTACTGAGCCGAAATTATCC
>JAVQWE010000055.1:0-10779 GCA_033579175.1 Phycisphaerales bacterium
ATGATCATGGTGGCGGTGCTCATGTTCGCCTTGGCGTTGCTGGCGGACATGATGGGTCGGCACCGTCGCATCACCGAGGAACTGCTGTACCTGGCGCGACGACGTATCTACAGCAGCCGCAGGAACTTGCGCGTGGCCTTGCCCCCGACCGCCGAGGAACCTCACCCGGCCGGTCCGACGTTGCACGACTCTTGGAGCCTTCCGGTGATGAAAGTGGTGCCCCACCCCCACCACACCCACGCCAAGGAAGATTCCCCGACGCCGGTGGGTGCCGAGCAGGATCGCTCTGGTGTCTGATCAGACAGGATCGGGAGAATCGACGGTCGGCTCGGGCTGCCGCAGGCGCATCGAACCCCGCAACAAGAGGGCTCCTGCCGCCGCAAGTCCAAGCTCCACAAGAGTTTGCGCCAAGCGCATCAACGCTGCAACCACCGCAGCCTTCGGACCGACACCCGGCACCGCGGAAAGCGTTGCCAGGTAAATTCCTTCCCGAACTCCCAAACCCCCCGGGGCAAACAAAGCCAGGTAGCTTGCGGTCATGGCCAGCGCCGCGATCGAGACAAACACTCCCATTCGATCCACGGCAACGTCTGCCACGCTACGGGTCATCCACCACAGGGCCAGACCTGCCAGAATCCACTGTGAAAATGCGCAAATCAGGGGAACTGCGTAATCTTTCAAGCCGAGTGCCTTGGGAAGAGGGGGCTTCCTGAGTCGTCGGAGCAACGAGTTTGCCAACCCATCGAAGACCCGCGGATGCAGGCATAGCACCCCCACCAAGACCAAGCCCCCGCAATACCACCACCCCCCGGGCAGCACCTGAGCGACAGGCTCCCACAGCAGGAGGGGAGCCCCGCAAATGAGTCCCGCCAGCACGGCCACGCCGTCCAGTACCAGCACCACGCTCACCGCCACGGCTGCCGGCACCGAGAATCGGCGTAGCATGTAGATTGCCCCCAGCAATGCCGCTACCTTGCCGGGGACATACTTTCCCAGCGGGGGAACCCACGCCACCGCCGCCATCGCCCGCCAAGGGGGGGGATCGACGTACGCCGCCAGCAACGAGCGGTAAGAGATCATTTGCACGACCGAGACTCCCACGAGCATGACGATCGCCACGCAAACCGGCATGAGCGAAAAGTGCAGTTCGGAAAAGTCGATCGCTCGAAACTGCCGAACCAAAGCCCACCCCACCGCGGCCAGCACAAGGATGAACAGGGTCCATCGGAGGACCCGTCCGACCGCCGAACCCGCGGATTCTGCCAGGGATGTCGTCTCCACGGTAATTCTCGTAGCTCTTGCGGCGGCACGGCATCTGGCCCGGCCGCGCTCCATGATTGCATTTCTCCTGCTGCCCGTCTGATGCTTCAGAACCTTTCATCCGGTGCCCAGCGCCGAGCGTATCTTTTGCAGCACCATTTCTGTTGAAATCTGCTCGATGCAAAACGGCGGCTTGCACCGCATTTTCGGCCGGGTTGCTTCCCATGGATACAGGAAGCATGGTGAACAGGGCTTCGACGGCTGCACCACCAGATCGCGATTTCCGAACGGTGCGACCCGATCGGGATCGGCCGGCGCAAACAGCGTGACTGCGCGTCTCCCCACTGCCGCCGCAAGGTGCGCCAGGCCACTGTCGGTGCCGACGTACAGTCGCGCCCGACTGAGAATCGCCCCCGCGACCCCCAGCGGCCCGGACAGAACAATCGTGGCAATCTTGCCGGGTACCGACCCGACCTCCGCCGTCGCCCGCACGATCTGTTCCGTCACACCCCGCTCGTCCGGACCTTCCAGCAGCACCACCGGCCAGCCAAAGTCGCGGAGCATCGCCCGGATCAGCTCGGCATAGCGGGTCACAGGCCAGCGCTTGGCCTTGGCCAGAACGGTGCGGGCACTTCCGGCATGCATGGCAAAAAACCGCTGCCGCTCGTCGATTCCGGCCTGGCGTAACAGGTCGATCCCGGCGGCCTCCTGGTCGCCTGACGCGCGGAATCGGGGTGCGTCGCCAAAGGTGGGAACCAGGCCCAGCGGCTCCAGCAATCGCAGATTCTGATCGACATCATGCAGTCCCCGAATGGCCGCAACGCGCTGACCTACCCCGCTGAAACAGGCCCGGTGACCCGCCGGATACTCATGCATCAGCACACGGGAGGCCCCGCTGCGCATCGCCAGCACGTTGTATTGCCATCGATTGGAGGGAAACGGCACGATCAGCGTGTCGATGGGGCCAGCCGACCGCAGCGCTGCCAGCAACCGCAAAGCGCCCGGTCCGCTGACGATCGTCTGCACCCCCCGCAGTTGCGCAAAAGGCTCGGCCATGGCGGAAGTCATCGCCACCACCCTCACGACAGCCTGCGGCACACCGTCGCGAAGTTGTCGTACCATCGGCTGAGTCATCAGCGCATTGCCGATCCCGGCGACGATCGGAATTGCAAAATGCTCCGTGGACGTGCTGGACACAGGGGGACTGTACCGGCTGGGGGCGTCGGGGTGAAATGATCACAAGCCGGGAACGCGCGTCGGCCAGTTCTCAATGTTGGGCAGATCAAGCCGATCGGCGCTGCGACGGAATTCTGTCCCGGGCTCGGTGGCCTGAGCGGTTGTGGGCCAACTGAATCGGCGACGCGGGTCGATCAGGCGCTGCGCCACGGTGGTGGAGCTCGTCGGCGGAACGACCGGAACCGGCTCGATGCGAATGCGATAGAGCACCCATCCTTCGCTGTCAGGACCCAGCGGCTCCTGCACCAGCCACTCGTTGAGCCAACGCGGCAGAATGAAGTGCCACACCCGCCACGGGACGCTCGGACGCTGGTCCAGGTAATACTCAATCCGTCGGCGCTGACACCAGCGAAGCAGCTCGGCGCGCGGTTCTCCGGCCCATTTGTCGCGAATTGTCTGGACCGACTTGCCCGTCAGCAGCACGGCGGCGCGGACCGCATACTTGCTCTTGCGGACACGCCCCAGATTCACATATCGCTCCGCCACGGCGAGTTGCGCGTCCCCCAGACCCAGCTCGTTCAGCTTGTAGCAGGCCTTGACGAGGTCGTCGTTGAACCCCGCCTCGTAACGGTTGTAAAAGTCTCGGCTGTGTGCGACCTTCAGGTCGACGGCGTATAACGCGCCGTTCACCAGCAGGATGGAACCGACAAACAGGGTGACGGCTCGCTGCGCCAAACCGGCCGTCTCACTAGCCACGCCTGATCGTGCCCGAACTCGCAGCCACCAGACCCCGGCGATCGTCCAGGCAACCAGCGCCGCCTCCAGGCGTCGGCCTTGAACCAGCTCAAAGACGGTCACTCCTCCCGCCACTGCCAAGAGCGCAATCAGCACCTTCCGGTCGCGACGGGAGCCTGTGGAAGAACCATTCCACAACAGCTTGAGGCCCTGCAACGTCCCCAGCACCAGCAGAGGAGCCACGGGTACAAGGTATCGTGGGTTGGCGTTCGGCCAGTTGATGCACAGAGCCGTGCAGTATGCGGCCAGCCCCAGCCACAGCCACTGGCGGCGTCGGGCTGCTTCGATCACCCTCGCAGTCAGCGCGGCGATGATCACCCATCCCACGACGATCCCTACCCAGGAAATGGCTCGAACCGACGCGGCAAAGCGGAAAGGTTGCCAGAACAGCCAGCTCATCCATGTGCCGGATTCCACCGCCCGGCGCATCAGTTCCCCTGCAAGAGAGCGATCCTTTGTGGCGGTGACGTTCACGAAGTCCACCTTCCGCGCGTCGGCCGTGATGCTGGCGCGCGGTGCTGCGGCGACGACGTCCTCGAAAACGGCACCTGCCTCGCGTTGTTCCACCTCCTGCTGAGGCGTGAGCTGAAGTGCCTGTCGGAGCGTGAAGAACGTGGAAAAAGTCACCACGCAAACAGCCGCGCAGCAGCCCCAGGCGCGTGCCGATTCGGGTCTCCACCAGCGCTTGCCGTGCAGCAGCATCGCACACAGCAACAGGGGCTGGATGAAGGCGGCCCAGCGGATGAATACGCCCGCCACGCACAGAATCAACAGAGCGACCAGCCGCCACGTCAGCGGACGACCTTCGGCAATCTGCAACGCCAGAAGCAACGAAAGGGTCGAGATCAGGCAGAAAACTGCTTCGGAATGAGTCCAGAAAGTCAGCGAATACACATGGGCCAGAACGGCCGTCAGGAGGACAGCACCGGCGGCGCCGCGGGGGGAGGTGAAGCGACGAAGGACGAAGAACCAGGCCGCCAGCGAGCCGACCATGGCCGAGATCGTCACGACCTTGAACGCGGCGAAGGTCGGCGAAACCTGCATCACGCCCGCCAGAATCAGCGGCCATCCCGGAGGACAGATGTTGACAAACTGCCCATTGAACTTGAACCCCTCTCCCAGGACCAGGCTTCGGGCGATCGCGACGTAAAGGTCACCGTCACCGGAAGGCACCCAATAGGGATTGAACAGAGAAACAAACAGAAGCCCGGACAACGCCACTACCACCAGGCACAAACGGGCATCGGACAGCGAATCCACCCATGCAGCCAGAGAGGGGAGCGTCAGGCGCCTCGGACGCTTCAGCGCGACGGTGCTTCGCGAGGATTCCAGCGAATGAAGCGACAAATGATTCACCTTCTGCAGTTGGCTGTCACAGCCGGGCCGACCCCGCCCTGCTGGAGAGGACGGAATCGGGGCGGGAACGACCCGCACGAGGCTGTGACGTCACGTCCGTTCACTTCCTTCGAGCATCCAGACAGAACACCGCCTTGCTGCGGAACCCGCCGGTCCAGCCGTGACCTGTCAGCAGGTCGTGAACCCCTTTGAGCAGGGGAAATCGCCACGGCAGAAGCTGCGGGCTGGTTTCCTTCACATGATCGGTTGTCAGCAACCCGGCGGGTGAATCCATCTTATCCAGCTCCGCTTGCGCGTCGATGCCCTCGAAATGGAAATGCTCTGCCACGTGGGCCAGCAGGTCGGATGCCTGTGCCTTGGTCAGAGGGAATCGACCATCGAGAGAGAGGTCAAAGGTCAGGGCGAGCAGCCCGCCGCGGCGCAGGACTCGAGCGAATTCCCGGACGATGCGCCCGTAATTGTCGGTGTGCTCCAGCACGCTCAGGCACGCCAGGCAATCAAACTGCCCGTCGGCATGCGGCAGATCCTGCAGGGAAGCCTCCACGAAACTCACGCGGCTGCCGGGGGTGGCAGCATTGATGGTATCGAAGATCTGCTGGTACGAGCGATCATAGTCAACGCACACCACCCGGGCATGAGGCAACTGATCGCAAATCCAGTAATCAAAAAAGGTTACGCCACTTCCGGCGTCGAGGATTGTCAGTGGCTGAAGGGGATGTTCCCGGGCAAACGAAAGGATGGATTGGCCGACAAAAGGATACTCCCACCGGCGGCTCCACAGGCCGAACGGGTCCTGCCCCCAATGCCGGCCGTAGCGGGCCAGAGCCGTGCTGTGTTTCTGCAGGAAGCTGCGGTTGTATTCGGTGTACTGGCGGTACGTCGGAGATTCGATCAACTGGTCGAGTTCGGCCGCCGAGGGAATACCGCTGCGCAGTTTCATCGAATCGCTGCCAGTGTAGGGAGCGTCACTGAAAGAGCAATCTTACGGAATTTTGCGGGCTTGCCAGCTTCATCACGGGTTCGGAGGGGGGAAAGGGTCGCCGGGCTGTGCCTCGACAGGCCTGTCAGGGAGTGCTGAAGCTGGCACTGGGGGCATAGCCGGTTGGCCAGCGGATCTGGAGCATCTTCCGCTTGATCGTCGTGTCATATGACTGTTTCAGGCCGCCGGCTGAGATGATCTTGTTCCGGGCGAAGGTCATTCCCTGGACACTGCCATCGGCGAAGACGACGTTGGCCACGCGATTGCCCTCGTGGCGGAAGCGTACACTGCCGATGAGGTGTGAATAGGTCACCCCGCCGGTGGTTCCCCCCGCGCCCACATCAACGTTGGATCCCTTCAGAGGCGCCGGAAGGCTGGCGGTGCCCTGAATCGCCGATTCATCGGTGGGGAAATAGATGGTCTGATTGCCACGCAGGAACGAAGTTTCCGAAGCATTGGCAAACAAATCCTGATCCGGGGCGCGAAATCGCAGCTCCGGGCGCAGCGGATCACGCAGCAGCCGGCCGTCGATAAAGGTCAGAGGCAGCACGTTGTTGGCGCTGCCGGCCTCGTTGCTGGGCGCCTGCGGATCGAGCGACGGCTTGTAAAACGGCAACGACACGCGTGGATCGACCCCATCGACCAGCGGCGTATCCCAGAAAAGCATGTTGTCGTTGTACAGATCGGTGAAGCGGGCCGGAGTCGTTAACGACAGCCGACGCGTTCCATTGCTGGGAGTGACCACAACGGCCGAATTCTGCATTTCCATCGGCAGATGGGGCATGGCAACGCCATGCTGGTAGTAATGCACCTGCTGAGGGAAATTGGCGGCGCCCGGGCAACGGAAGACGGGGGAAAGACGATATCCCATGAAACCGAACCCGCCGATCCCCAGCCCGTTGGTGATGTCCGGCGCGCTGCGCGGAGACATGGAATGGTTCAGCAGCGTGAACCAGGCGATCCACTTTTCAGAGGTGGGAGAAAGCGGCTGACCCAGCGAATCCTGTCGTTCCCAGCGAAAACCGATCGGAAGCAACCCCCGGTTGTTCTGCGCGTACGTCTGCACGGCGACGAAAATCTGTCGCAGGTTGCTTTTGCAGGCAGCGGAGCGGGCCTGATCCTGCGCTCGCGACACCACTGGCAGCAGGATCGAGATCAGGATGGCGATGATCCCGATGACCACCAGCAGTTCCACCAAGGTAAACGCAGTGCGGCGGTGCGACGTCATGGCTGCTCAATCCAGAGGGTGCAAAGGCCGTCGGCGGGTGCCGAGACCCCTCCCATCGGCCGCCCTGCGCGCTCGGCCGACGGAGGGAACTCGTGTGTACTGCGATTTCCCGATCGTGTCAAAGAAATTCCGGGTTAAATGAAGAAGGAAGTCCGATAAGCCCCGAACATTGTATTTCCTGCGGGGTTGCAGTATCACCGCTCGGGCTCTGGATATGCCCGCCGGGATGACTCGACCTCGTTTTTTACGTCGCTGCGGACGGATGGTTCATACCCTGACATCCGCCTTACTCCTGCCGATGGTCGTGTTCCTGCTTGAAGGGTGCGGGAAGGCAGACCCCCCGGCAACGACGGCTCCCTCCAATCCGCCGGGCACGATCTCCACCATCGTCAGGCTCCCCGGCGGCACACCGGCGCGGAAGATCGAGGTTCGGCTGCTGGCCGAGCCAAAGGCCGGGTTGATCATCCCTGGTGGAGAAGGCGGGCTGGCCATGGTCACAGCAGAAAACATCCGCCCTTCCGCGGAAGGGGCTGAGATGCTTCTGATCCAACGGACGGAAACGGACGACTTCGGCAAATTCACCCTGCAAGCGATTCCACCGGGAAAGTATCTCTTGTCTGTCGGCACGTTTTCTGTCGGAATCTGGCGGGAATGGATTGACGTGGAACCCGGCAAAACCACCACCCCGGAAATCAAGCTGGTTCCGCCGTGATTCACCGCCGATCTACCGTCGCAAGGAGGGCTTATGCCACCGCTGTCGCACTGCACGTTTGAGCCGGATCCGTTGGAGCCGCGGCGCCTGTTGTCGATCACCCTCAACGGACGCACGCTGGAAATCAAGGCCACCGAGGGCGCGGATGTCGTTACCATCGACTCCAGCGAAGACCCCTCACGCATACGCGTGGCGATCAACACGACGATTCGGCGCTTCAACACGGCCGATGTTGACTTCGTGATCGCCAGCGGGCTGGGTGGCAACGATCAGATTCTCATCGGTGATTCCCTGGCGGCGCGCCTTGCAACCAGCCTCTACGGCTTTGCCGGAAACGACACGATCACCGGTGGGCGCGGTGCGGATCGCATCTTCGGCGGCGACGGGGCTGACCTGGTCTCCGGGGCCGGGGGCAATGACCAGGTGCGCGGCGAGGAGGGTGACGATGACCTCAACGGCAATGGAGGAAACGATACCCTTCTGGGTCACGACGATAACGACCGGCTCAACGGCTCCGGTGGGAACGACCGGTTGTACGGTGGCATCGACGATGATCGGATCGGCGGCAAAGAAGGCCGGGATTTTATCAGCGGCGAGGACGGATCAGACCTTCTGGACGGTGGCAGCGAGCCGGACACCCTCGACGGTGGACGGGGAAGCGACACCCTCCTCGGGGGCAGCGGGTCGGATCGGATCCGCGGAGGCAGTGGCGTGGACAGCCTGCGCGGCAACGGCGGAAACGACACGCTCTTCGGCGAGTCTGGCAACGACATCATCCGCGGCGACGACGGCAGCGATCAGGCCTTCGGCGGTCCCGACGGCGACTTCATGAAATTCGACGATAACGGCATCATCGATATCGTGCTGGGGGAAACCGGCGATGATATCCTCATCGTCGATCGCGATCAGGATGAATACGACGGCGGGGAGGGCAACGATACCCTCTTCGACGACGATGGGGACATCATCAACTGAAAAACCCCCAGCGGATCGATGATCTCGGTGGCTGACGCGATCGCCGATCCCCACGCCCTCAGCAGAAGAACTCTGCACGGGGAACTGCACAAGGTCCCGGGGGGAGGGACCTGATCCCCTCGGGAGATTCGGCTTTCGTCACCGCGCCCGGCGCCGACGACACGCCAAGACCGCCGTTTCCGCGGCCGCGGGGTGAATGACGACGCCCGGCAGGTTCGCAAGCGGTTCGCAGGCGCACGGATGTTTCCCCGCGCGGCGTTTTCGCGTAGATTTGCAGGTCTCAACCCATCTTCCGGAGACGATCTTGAGCAACGCGAACACTTTGGCACATCGTCTGGCCGCCTACGCGCACCAGTTGCGGTTTGAGAACCTTCCCCGGGAAGTTGTGCACGAGGCCAAGCGCGTGATGATCGACAGTCTGGGTGTGGCCCTGGGAGCGTTTCACGAAGAACCGGTTCGCGCCGTGCGAGAGCTGGCCTGTCAGTTCTCGGCCCGTCAAGGAGCCACCGTGCTGGGAACACGGCATAGGGCGCCACCGGACTGGGCGGCGTTTGCCAACGGCTATCACGTGCGTTATTTCGATTTCAACGACACCTATCTGAGCAAGGAGCCGGCGCACCCCAGCGACAACATACCGGCGGTGCTGGCGGCAGGGGAATCGGCAGGGGCCGGGGGCAAGCAGTTGATCGAGGCAATTGTCATTGCCTATGAAGTGCAATGCCGCTTCTGCGATGCCGTCAGTATTCGCGCCCGGGGTTGGGATCACGTGACCTACGGCGCGTTCTCCACCGCGCTGGGCGCTGCCCGGATTTTCGGGCTCGATCCGGAGAAGCTGCGGCAGGCCGTCAATATCGCCGGCGTGGCCTCAGCGGCGTTGCGGCAGTCGCGGGTGGGGGAATTGTCTCACTGGAAAGGTTGCGCGTTTGCAAACGCCGCCCGGCACGGGGTTTACGCCGCCATGCTTGCCCGCGCAGGAATCACCGGACCTGCTCCCATCTTCGAAGGGGAAAAGGGCTTTGAGCGGCTGGTGTCGCAGGCGCCGATGAAAGTCGCCGGACCCTTTGCAGACCCGCCCCAGCCGCAACGTTCGGCCGATGATTACATGATCCGTCAGACCTGCATCAAGTATTACCCGGCTGAGTACCACGCGCAATCGGCGGTTCATCTTGCATTGCAATTGAAGAAAAAGCTGGGAATTACCGACGGGAGCGAAATCGAGTCAATCCTGGTGGAAAGCCACGATGCGGCCGTCGATATCATCGGCAGCGAACCGGAAAAGTGGCGCCCCGACAGTCGCGAAACTGCAGACCACAGCCTCCCGTACATGGTGGCTGCGGCGCTGGTGGACGGCGAGCTGACTGATCGCCAGTTCGAACCAGCCCGCTTCAAGGATGAAAAGCTGCTCTCTGTCGTCGCCAAAGTGACAGTGCAGCGGCACGAGGAACTGAGCGCGCTGTATCCGGGCGCTGTCGGCAACATCGTGATGATCGCGATGAAAGACGGGCGAGTCGAAACCATGCGGCTGGATCACCCACCCGGGCACGCAAAGAACCGTCTCAGCGACGATCAACTGCTGCAGAAATATCACTCGCTGGCCGATCCGATCGTCGGAAGAGAGCGGTCCTCACAACTGTCTGATTGGATCTGGAACCTGGAGCGACAGACCGACCTTGGCAGCCTCTTTTCGCTGATCGCGATGGACTGACGCCCGGGGCAACGGGCCGCGCTCGCCAGCGACGCTGGCTCCCAGAACCATCGAAAAAAACCCGGCGGCATGGTTCCGCGCGGAACATCGGCCGGGGGAAGCCCGCAAGCCCCGGACCGGGACGTTTCCTCCCGGGAACGATGTTGCGCGCGGAACATCGGCACCCGATGCTTGCCTTGCTGCAAGACCGACGAAGCAGTGGCCGGCGCGTAGGCTGCCTTGGGAAAAGGGCCTCCAAGTCGGGTCGGATGTTCCGCGCAGAACAATGCTTCGGGCAAAGCTGGGTCAGAGCGAAAGACAGCGTCGGCGAGCTGGCTCGGGCAGTTGCCTGCCACCCGCCGACCCCGGCCGCGCGCAATGTTCCGCGCGGAACATTTTGGAAAAATTTCCGCAAACTCATGTCAATCATGGACTTACGACGGATCATTTTTTCAGTCTGACCTAACATACTGTTAGCGTTTGGTTAGGAAATGCCGGGTGGGAGCAGGGAACCCATCATCGGAACCCTCGCCCGTCACCTCCGCAGCGCACGCCCCCAGCTCAATGCTCCGGCAAGCTCGGGAAACCTGGTGCCCATCGGTCCGACTGCCCGC
>JAVQWE010000056.1:0-10754 GCA_033579175.1 Phycisphaerales bacterium
TGGCAGCTCGATGCGGCGCTGAAGGGACTCACCGTGCAGAAGCGCCGGTATGAGTCGGCCACCGAGCAGCTCCGACGGGCGCGGAGGCAACTGGAAGTGGGAGTCGGCCTGGAAGCGAACGTCCTCTCCGCCGAAGCCGAAGTGGCCCAGGCCGCCTCGACCCTTGTCAGGGCCGAAAGCCGCGTGCGCAGCGCCCTGCGGGAGCTGAAGCGGATCATGAATCGGCCGGGGCTGGAGCTGAACTCACCGGTACTGCTGCGTCCCGTGGATGAGCCTCGTTACCTGGGACTGCGGCTCGATGCTCAGGCGCTGGCGGATCGCGCCGTCCGCGACCGCATGGAGATTCTCGAAGCGGAGCTGCTGCTGCTTCGGCAGGCAGAAACGGTCAAGCTGGCCCGCAACGACCTTCTCCCGCTGCTCTCCATCCAGTATCGCTTCAATGCCAACGGTCTGGGATCCAGCGCCTCCGAGGCGTTTGACCTGCTGGCCGACAATGAATTTGCCGATCACAGCATCGGGCTTCAGCTGGAGATTCCCCTGGGCAACGAAGCGGCGCGCAGCCGGTTGCGACGCGCGCTGGCCGAACGGCAGCAGCAACTGGCGACGCGGGCCCTCCGCGAGCAGACCGTCCGCAACGAAGTCTTCAACGCGGTGGCTGATCTGGAGCAGGCCTGGCAGGAGATCCTCTCAGCCCGGCAAAGCATCCTCGCCGAGTCACGGGTGCTGGAATCGGAGCTGCGGAAATTCGAACGGGGCGAGAGCGATGCCGAGGACGTGCGCCTGGCGCGCGACCGTCTTACCGCGGCACAGCAGCAGGAAGTCGAAGCGATCCTGCAATACCAGCTTGCGCAGATCGATCTGGCCGAGGCAACCGGGTCCCTGCTGGGTATGGCCAGCGTTGACTGGACTCCCATCGCAATCGACGACCGCTCGCGCAGGCCGTGGGCTGCTGACCACCCGCCGAGGGACCCGGCAGCTGCATCGCCGGCGGCTGCCGCGCCGTCACAGCGCACCCGGCAGGAATCGAACCTGCAACCGTCGGATTAGAAATCCGATGCTCTATCCGATTGAGCTACGGGTGCGACCTTCGGCAGTGTAGCAGATTCCCTGCATTTTCGCGCTGTCCGATCCGGGGTCCGTGGACGCACGGTCGCCGCCTCACTATCTTCAGATCGATGAAGCTTGCCTTCCTCGGCGCCAACCGGACAGTCACGGGCTCTTCTCACCTGCTGCAGTTCGGCAGGAAGCGGATTCTGCTGGATTGCGGGCTTTTTCAGGGGCAGCGCGAACTGGCCCGACAGGTGAACCAGAACCTGCCGGATTCTCCCCTCGATGCCGTCATCCTCTCGCATGGACACCTCGATCACTGCGGCAAGCTGCCGGTGCTGGTGAAATCCGGCTACCGCGGTCCGATCTACCTGACACCGGCTACGGCCGATGTGGCGCGCGTCGTGCTGCTGGATTCGGCCGAAATCCAGGCCGAAGATGCCGACTACCTCAACCGACGGGCACTCCCCGGGAGCACCGGTCCGATCAGGCCCCTTTACACCCATGCCGATGTCCACGACGTCCTGAAGCTTTTCCGTCGCGTCGGTTACGGGCAGCGCACCGACCTTGGCGACGGCCTCGGCTTCACCTTCTTCGACGCCGGTCATATTCTCGGCAGCGCGTATGTCCTGATGGACTGGAGCGAACCCGGCTCCGACGGCCGCCCGGCCGCGCATCGCTCCCTGCTGTTCACCGGTGACATCGGTCGACCCAACACGCCGGTGGTGCGCGATCCGCACCCGCTCACCGGTCCGGTCGATCTGCTGATCACTGAAAGCACCTATGGCGCCCGACAGCATGCCAAGGTCGATGACATCAAGCCGCAACTGGCCGACGCCATCCAACAGATCACCCGGCAGGGCGGTCGGCTGATTCTCCCGGCGTTCGCCGTCGGTCGAACCCAGACTCTCCTGTTCTACTACGGGCAGTTGATTGCCGAAGGTGTCATCCAGCCGCTGAACCTGTACATCGACAGCCCCATGGGCATCGAAATCAGCCGCATCACCGATCAGCACCGCGATATCTGGGATGATGAAACGGTCGCGTTGATGACGTTTGCACCGGTGGCAGCCGCCGCCCGGCAGGTGCGCTTTGCCAGCAGCAGTCAGGAGAGCCGGCAGATCAACTCCGACCGCGGGCCCTGCATCATCATCGCCTCTTCGCCGTCCTGCGAGTTCGGAAGGGTGCTGCACCATCTCAAGCACAGCATCGAGCGACCCCAGGACATGGTGCTTTTCACGGGGTGGATTCCTCCCGAGACGCTCGGTCGGCGCTTGCAGGACGGTCATCGAACCGTGCGCATCTACGATCGTCGCTACGAGGTGCGCTGCCAGGTGCGCACGCTGCACGGATTGAGCGCCCACGCCGACGGAGACGAACTGATGCAGTTCCTCCGTCCTGCGATCGCTGCGCACACCGTGGCGCACGTGGTTCATGGAGAGGCCGATCAGGCCGAAGCCCTCGCCGGCAAGCTGCTGGAGGCCGGCGCCGCCGCTGCGCATGTGCCGGCGACCGGAACCACCTCCCATTTCCCGCAGGACATTCACCGCCCAGCGTAGCCCCGGGAGTGTGCGGACGAGACGCCGTCGCAGGGAACGATCTCCGCTACCCGTTTCAAGGGTTGCTTCCTTGCAGGGGGCTGCCCGTGTGCCGTCGGGGTCGGCTTCAGGCCTCAGCACTGTAAGGTCGTTCGAGTGTCGGAGTACGCACCGTCCACAACCCCGAATGCATCCTCTACAATGCTGCGTTGATGTTCGAAGACACTCCCGAGCCGCCCGATCAGGTCCCCTTTGATCCGGTGTTGCGGGCACGCGAGAAGTCGGACGAATTCCGCATGCACGCCGAACGCTGCGCCGTCTTCGAGGGTCTGCACAAGTTCGACGCCCGGCTTCGACCGCTCGATTCCGACATGGCGCGCGATGTTCAGCAGAGCATCGGCAGGCTGGAAAAACGCAAAACCCCCGATTCCCCGATCCTGCCTCCGGACGCCTCGGCCTCGGCGATGGCCCTGTTGAGCCTGTGCGATTCCCCCGATCTGTCCGACAACGACTATCACGTCCATCGTCGACCGGGGGAAGTGATGATCCTGCGGTTCCTGCGCGGTGCGCAGGTGGAAGCGTTCTATCAACGCCTGCAGGCGCATTTCGACGCCGCCCTTGACAGCTTCCGGGAGGAAGAGCGCTCGGGGCACGGCTGGAAACAGCAGGAGTCCACGCAGGCCTACCTGGAAGCACTGGATGCGATCGAGGTGAACATGGCCGATCGCTATCTGCGCCCGGTGATCCTTGCCCATCGGGTCTTCGTGCTTTCAACCCAGACCGCCGATGAACTGGACATCGAGTATCTCACCCGACAGCTCATGCGGATTGAGCCACAGGAGCTTGTGGGTCGCGTGAATGCCCCGCCGGAAGACGCCCCCGACGATCAGCGCGCCTGGTTCTTCAAGCTCTTCAGCTTGCGCGGTCTGCTCGATAAGCAGGAGCGGATGTGCTTCTTCACCTACCTGCAGAAATCCGACGACTTCTGAACCCCTTGGACGGGTTGTTGTTGAAGGCACTGGTGGCGTCGGAATTGTGCAGAGAGTCACCGGCGGGGATTGTGCGGTCGATCGTGCACCGCACAGTGATTCTTCGAAAACGCTCAAAAACGCACAATTCCGCACAACGCTCCCGGATGGATGGGCCGGTCCTGCGCCCCGAACGGCAAGAACGCGCCAGGATTCGGGCTGCGGCGGGTCTCGGTCGCAGGCGGTTCCCCCACGTGGTCGATTGTCAAAGAGCCGCACCGCGCCAGCGGGCGTTCCACAATTCCCCCGGGCGCTGCGCGGCGCAGTGCTGAGGGGCGCAGCGCGAAAGCGCAGAATCGTCTTTTCCTTCAGGAAATCGCGAAAAATTTTCTGAAATTTCCCGGCGGGACTGTTGCGCCCGCAGAACCCGCAGGAGGAGTGTTGCTCCCCCTCTGCGACCCGGGGAGGGATGACTTTCTGTCACGACCGAGAACTATCGTCACCGGGGATGATCGCGGCAGCTTGCGCGACCTCCAGCCACAGGTCTTCCAAGTCGAATTCATTCCCGACCGCCAGGGCCAATCCATCATCCCAGACGGAGACTTGCCTGCTGCGTGGAAATCATCCGCCCCACACCCGAACCAGCAGCCCTGTGGCCAGGACGATGAGAAACCCGCCCACAACCCCGATCAGTGCCCCGGGAAGCGCCATGTCCCGGCTGTTCACTTCCCCACCTGCGCAGGCCAGCGCGTTGGGGGGTGTGCTGATCGGAAGCGCCATCGCCAGCGAGGCTGAAAGAGCAATCCCCAAGGCAAACTGAACGGGCAGGAAGCCCGCCGCATCCTTACGCGCCACGGCATAGGCGATAGCGATCGGCAGGAGCAGGTTCGCAGCCGCAGTATTGGACATGAACGTGCTCAGTAGCAGAGTGGCGACCACCAGCAGCGCCATCAGCAGGAGCGGCGAGCCGGCCACGTTCACCGCCAGCAGCGACGCCACGACCTGATCCAGTTGTGTGGCCTGCACACCCGCGCCTAACGAGATTCCCCCGGCGATCAGGATGAGAATGTTCCAGTCCAGATGATTCACGTCGTGATGGGTCAGCACCCCGGGTGCCGTGAAAGCCACGGCCGGCAGCATGGCGACAGCCGCGGCCGGAAGGCCATGCCAGGGTTCGCTGAGCCACAGCAGCACGGTCAGGACGAAGATGAAGACGACGTACAGGCTGCGTCGGGTCAGGGGTCGATGGGTCGGCTGCAGGCGAATGTCGCGGGCGTGGGGTCGGTAGAGCACCCACAGCAGCGCCCATGCGGCAAGCAGCATGGTCAGCATCAGGGGAACGGCGATCAGCATCCACCCGAAAAAATCGAGGGAGATGCCCTGTGCCCGCAGGAAACCTACAGCCACGGCATTGGGGGGCGTGCCGATGGGTGTTCCCATTCCACCGATGTTGGCCGCAAACGGCACGGCCAGCACCAGCCCCTTGCGGAAGCGCTCCTGCGCCGGCAGCGAGGCCAGCATGGGAGTCAGCAGCGCCAGCATCATCGCCGCCGTGGCCGTGTTGCTCATCCACATGGAGAAGAGAGCCGTGACCAGCATCACACCCAGCAGCACGCGCGCGGGTCGTGCACCGAACGGGCGAAGGATCAGCCCGGCCATCGCCGAATCCACCCCTTCCTTCACCGCAGCCCGAGCCAGCAGGAACCCCCCGAAAAACAGCACCAGCACCGGGTCGGTCGCCGATGCCAGAATCCCATGCATCGTCGGCCCGGGCTCACCTTCAAAACCCAGCCCCGGCCAGCCGGCCGGATTCGCCAGCAGGATCACCTGCAACGCCACCACCAGAATCGCCGTGGCGAACAACGGCAGAGCCTCGGCCACCCACAGCAATGCCGCCAGCACGAAGATTCCCAGCATGAACGCGCGTTGACGGGGCCAATGCGCGTACTGCAGGGTTGCGCCGGCGACGGCGGCCGAGAGTGCCAGCGAAATCACCAGAACGCCGATGCCGGACCCGTGCCCCAGCGACTTCCTCGGCGTGGCTTCGGTGGCCTGTTCCATGGTTCTGCCCGGCGATGTCCTGAGGGGTCGGAGCCAGCAGCCACCGACCGGCACGGCGCGTCACTCGCCCGGCAACAGGTCGGCAAGCTCCTGAACCGTCCCTCCGGCAAGGCAGCATTCAACGATCTTGCGACCTAACGGGGCCAGGTCGGGTTCGAGGAATTTCTTCAACTGAGCGTAAAAGAACTCGCGCAGCATGGCAGCACCGGCATCATAGCCTTCCGGTCCGACTTCGGGCTGAAGCGTGACATCCAGGAACCACGGCGGAATCATGGTTCCTTCCACCTGAAGCGAGCGCGGAACGTAGCCCAGCAGGGAACAACGGGCCGGGGCGATCTGGTCCGGGCGGAAGCGGGCGCTGCCCCGACGCGCCAGATACTCTCGAGCGATCCACTGCGGCATGAACCCCACCCGCCAGGCGCCGATGTGCTGGTTGGGCAGCAGCACAAACCCGGTCCGCGGGGTCTGGCGGATCTGTTCCAGCAGAAGATTGGCCTGATCAACCCTTCGGCCCGTGGCGAACGGCCAGTAGGAACCGACTCCCTCGCTGCTCATCAGTTCGGCGCTGACGATGCTGGGGTTGGCATGCCCGCGCGGCGCAACCAGCCGCCAGAGCCACGCCAGTGCCGGCGGCAGGATGTGGAACAGCCCGAAAATGCCATACGTGGGTTGCTGACGCGTGCACGGGGGTGTGCGAACGCCGAAGCTGCGGATATCCACCGTGACCGGCCCATTGACCACGCCCGGCACGATCTGCCGCGGGAGGATAATCCGGGGGTTCGGGCAGGGCTTGCCCGGCTCGTCGAAAATGTGTTCCCAGATCAACGCCGTGCTGTTGGGGACGGCATCGATGTTCAAAAACAGCAGCGGTCGGGGGGGCTTGATCGTGAGCTTTTCCAGATGCGGGTCGGTGCCGTAGCCGGTGATGTGGTTAACCCGGACGAACCAGGCATCCTCGGCGTCCATCAGCGTAAGCTTCCCCTCCTTTCCCTGCAGGCTCGGATGACACAGGGCCATGTCGTCGGTCACGGGGTGAATCTCACAACCTCGCGGCAGAGACAGATAGCGGCGGTCGCCGGTGAGAACGTTTTCTCCCAGGAGCAGGCGTCCGTCCGGCTGACGGTGAATGTGCTCGAGCATTTCACTTTTGCCGCCGCCGGAGGCGCCTTCGTGCATGAAAGTCACCGTGTTGTCATAGGGCGTGACCACCTGCACCGTCGAACAATGCGCCGTCACCCAGCCCTCGCGCTCGCCGATATTGATCAGCACGCCGTATACCCCTTTTTTGGCGCTGGGGCCGGGATACAGGTTGTAGCTGAACAGTTCGTGCATTCCCGGTCGGCGGTTGTGGACGACCACCTGACGCCCGTCGAAGTGGGTGTGCCGGAAGGGGGGTGCGACGTAAATGACCGCCTGAGGTGTAAACCCTTGTCGCAACTCATCTTGCGAAAGAATGCCTTGCAGCAGGGACAGCCCGAAGGCAAAGAACCCGGCGTTCGAGGGCGCGATCACCAGGGCGTTAACCCCCTTGCCTTGCGCCCCGGCAATGAACGCAAAGAGCATCAGCGGCTGAGAGCTCAGCCAGCGGAAGGTCTGCTCGCGAAGCTCGTCGAAACGTTTGCCGAATCGATCGACGAACCGTTTCTTGTTGGTGGGCAGGTCGTCGGCGATGACCATGCAATCAGGATCGCGGCGCCGCATGTACGGTTCGACATAGTTGGCGGAAAGCCCGTTGCGGACCCTGCACACATAGGCTTCCACCACGCGACCGCGACCAGGCACTTCGTAAGCGACTTCGAGCTGCCCGACCGGAGGGGCCGCCGCCTCGAGAATCTGATCCGGGCTGGTGGCGAGCGTGAAATCAGGGCATTGTTCCAGGATCCGCGCGACTTCCCGAGGAAAACTGATCGGAATGGAGGTCAGTGGGGTTTTCATGGTACGGCTGCCTTCACAAGACAGTTCGCGTGTACCACGCTGCGGCAAAATGGGCAAGTGCGACAGAATGGGCAGTCCGGCGGCGGAAAATCGGGCGTTGGGGACGGAAGTTTGCCCCGCGTGAATCCTCAAGACGCCCCGGAGGGGCTTGAAAAACGGGGAGAAAGTGAACCGACAGAGCGACAAACCGACGGCTGCGTGAGGCGGCGAAGCGACAGAGCGAGGGAACGGCAAAGCGGCAGGGAGCGTAAGAAGGTCCGGGCAGGATCGCGATCGCCCGGCGTTTCAGCAAGTGTTGAACCGGTTCAATCTCCGCGAGGTGGTAAGCCCGGTTGCGGTTGGGCTTGACGCCGGCGCGAACGCGACGGCAGCAGCCCCGCCGTGAGTTGCTTCAGTTGCCGGTGTACTTCGATCCACTCACGCAGGCGAATGTATGATAAGTACTGTTCGCTGCAGAGCTTACGTAACTGACTGCGCGACAACTTCCGTTGGCGATCGTGAAAGAAATCCCAGAGCTTCAGGAAGCTGAGGAAATCGCTGTGTTCGTCCTTGAAGCGGTTGTGGAAGAAGTCGGCGGCGTCGGCACGGTCCAGGGGTCGATCGCGCGGGTCGGGCACGCTCAGGGCGGCGGCGATGATGAGCACTTCTTCGAGGCAGTTTTCATCGATTGCGGCGAGGATCATCCGCCCGATGCGCGGGTCCACCGGCAGGCGCGCCAGCTTGCGTCCGATGGGGGTGAGGGCGTTGTTTTCGTCGATGGCGCCCAGTTCGTGCAGGGTGGCGTAGCCGTCGCGGACCAGTCGCGGGTCGGGTGGGTCGATGAACGGAAAGTTGCTCACTTCGCCCAGTCGCAGCGCCGCCATCTGGAGAATGATCGAGGCCAGGCTGGTTCGCAGGATTTCCGGTTGCGTGAATGGCTCGCGGCGGGCGTAATCCTCCTCGCTGTACAACCGAATGCAGACGCCCGGGCCGATGCGTCCACACCGGCCGGCACGCTGATCGGCCGATGCCTGACTGATCTTCTCGATCGGTAACCGCTGCACCTTCGAGCGGGGGGCGTAGCGGCTGATCCGCGCATATCCGGGGTCGATCACGTACCGGATGCCCGGCACAGTGATGCTGGTCTCGGCCACGTTGGTCGCCAGCACAATCCGTCGACCGTCGTGCGGGGCGAAAACACGCATCTGCTCGTCGAAGCTCAGGCGCGCGTAGAGGGGCAGAATCTGCGTCCGTGGCCAGCCCTGCCCGCGCAGCACCTGAGAGACCTCACGGATTTCCCGCTCGCCGGAAAGAAAGATCAGCAAATCACCGTTGCCTTCGCGGGTGAGTTCCTCGACGGCCGCGACGATGGCCTGTGGCAGTTGCAGGTATTGCTCTTCCGGATCGCTGCAGGTCAGGGGGCGATAGCGGATTTCGACCGGATAGGTGCGCCCCGAGACCTCCAGAACCGGCGCGCCGTCGAAATGCCGGCTGAACCGTTCCGGGTCGATCGTGGCCGAGGTGATGATGACCCTGAGCTCCGGCCGTTTTGGCAACAATTGTTTGAGATACCCCAGAAGGAAATCGATGTTGAGCGAGCGCTCATGCGCTTCGTCGATGATAAGCGTGTCGTATTGGCGAAGCAGGGGGTCGGATTGCGTCTCGGCCAGCAGGATGCCGTCGGTCATCAGCTTGATGAGGCATTCGGCCGCGACGCGGTCGCTGAAGCGCACCTTGTAGCCGACCACCTGCCCCACGGCACCGCGCAATTCCTGCGCGATGCGGGTCGCCACCGAGCGTGCCGCCAGGCGCCGGGGCTGGGTGTGACCGATCCTCCCGTGCGTTCCCCGGCCGATTTCGAGGCAGATTTTCGGGAGCTGGGTTGTCTTTCCGCTGCCGGTCTGGCCGCAGAGAATCGTGACCTGATTCTGCTGAATCGTTTCGGCGATGCGCTGGCGTTGCTGAACGACGGGCAGTTCGTCGTCGTACACGGGCGTGGGCCGCGGCCGATCTGCGGCATCGGGATACGGTGCAGTCACTGCATCTGGAAATCTGACCGGAGGCTGCGACACGTTCGAAGCGTGCTCCCCCGCACTCGAAGGGCACCAAAACCACCCCTACGACGCATTGGACGCCCCGATTCCGCAAGGCTGCGCTTCAAGCGGTCGGGGGGATGGCTGAATCAGCAGACTTCATCGAGCACGTGCTCGGCCACGTAAATCGGCACGGTCGTGGCGATACCCAGGGCGATGGCGTCGCTCGGGCGGCTGTCGATTGCCACGACATGGCTGTTCTGCCGAATGTTAATCCGGGCAAAGAAGGTGTGTTCCTGAAGGTTGTTGATCTCGATCGACTCCACCGTTCCACCCATGCGCTCGATCACCGTCGCCAGCAGGTCGTGGGTCATCGGCCGCGGGGTGGGGATGCCCTTCAGCCGACGATCGATGGCCAGGGCCTCGTTCGATCCGATGACGATGGGGAACTGTCGATCGCCGTCCACTTCCTTCAGAACGATAATCTGCTGTTCAGCGACCTCGTTAATAATGATTTTGTTCAGCTCCATCTGGACGGCCATGGGGGCAGACTCCTGCAGGATATTCTGACCCTAAGAACGGAGAACGGAAGTGTCAAGTTGAAAGCGATTGCACAACGCGACGAAGGGCATTCCGAGTGCTCCGGATCGTGCCTACAATCGGGGGTGTTCGGTTTGTAACGACCGGACAGAGCTCAACAGACCCCGATGCCCCGGCGACTGGCTCAATCTCCCGTGCGTGCCGTGTTGTGGATCGCCGCCTTCCTTGCCATCGGCGGCTTTTCTGCCTGGGCCGCGATGCTTCTGATCCGACCGACGGTCACGGCGACGCGCGCCGTAGAAGGGCCGGTGGTGCAGGCGTTTTACTCCACCGGCACGATCCAGCCGCGGCGCGAGTTTCCCGTTCGGGCGAATGTTGCGGGCATCCTGCAGCAGGTGCTGGTCGATAAAGGCGACCGGGTGCGGGCCGGCGATCCCCTGGCGGTTGTCCACGAACCGGCGCTGCAGTTTGCACTGGACAAGGCACAGGCGGAGCTGAACGAGAAACTCGCTCGTGCCGATGAACAGCAGTCTCCGGTGCTGCAGGAGTTCGACCGGCGGATCGCGGCCCTTGCCGGCATGCTCGAGATCGCCCAGCGCGAGCAGGCCCGACAGACCGCGGCGCTGGAGTTGCGGGCCGGCTCTCAGGCTGAT
>JAVQWE010000057.1:0-10522 GCA_033579175.1 Phycisphaerales bacterium
TGAACAGACCTCGATCGCGGGCCTGAAGCACAACATCGGCCAGCTTCTTCTGGGTGATGGCATTGCCGATCTGCACGGCGTGACTGAACTCGTCGGCGTGGGTGTCGGTCAGCTCGGCGGAGGAAAACGTAGCGCCGTGGATGCCGTCGCGTCCGGTTCTGCCACCAATGACGACAATGGCATCTCCGCGACGGGCTTGTTTCTGAACCATCTGTCGGGGGAGGATTCCTGCACATCCGCAGAAGACCAGGGGATTGCCGATGTACCGGTCGTCAAAATACACCGCGCCGTTGACCGTGGGAATGCCCATCCGGTTGCCGTAATCACGCACGCCGGCCACCACTTGGTGCAGGATACGCCGGGGGTGAATGACGCCCCTCGGAACTGCAGGAGGGCTCGACCGACGAAGCCAGGCAGGTAGAAAACGGTCCGATTCACACGCCTGCATTCCCTTTGCGGCCGCGGCGCGGCCTCCGGCGTCGGGAAAGGCCACGCAGAACACATCCGTGTTCGCGATCGGTTTTGCCGCCAGCCCCGTCCCGAGGATGTCGCGGATGACCCCGCCCACACCTGTGGCGGCTCCGCCGTAAGGTTCTATGGCGCTGGGGTGATTGTGCGTCTCGACCTTGAAGCACACGGCGTCGGTTTCATCGAATGCAATCACACCGGCGTTATCCCGGAAAACCGACAGACAGAAAGAATCCCGGCCTTGAGGTCTGAAGGGAGCCGCCGAGGCCGCCTCGGCCGCAGTGGCATCCTCGTCCGGCTGCTTGCTCTGTCCACGCATCAGATCAGCAGTGGCCTTGAAGATCGTGTCGCGGATCAGATTGTCGTAGTGGCGCAACTCTCGGCCATCCTCATCGCAGACTGCCACGGGGCTTTTGAGCGTCTTATGCACGCAGTGCTCGCTCCAGGTCTGCGCGATTGTTTCCAGCTCGATGTCGGTGGGCTCGCGCTCCAGCCGACGGAAGTAGTCCTGCACGGCCTTCATTTCCTGCAGGGACAGGAACAGATGGCCTTCGCGACTGAGTCTGATCAGTTGTTCATCCTGCAGATCGCGCAGCGGAACCTGTCGCAGATTCAGTCGATACTCTTCGGCGCGCGGGAAGTGTTCTGCCAGGACCGGCTCAAGGTGGATCGATTCGATCACCTCGTTGGCGAGCATGTCGGCGGCGAGTTGTCTCAGTTGTTCAGGCGGCAGGGGCTTCTGGAGCCGGTACGCCCGCCCGGTGCGGACCTGACGAACCGGAATTCCGAAGTCGCGGATGGCCATCTCCGTGCTTGCGGCAACAGGGTCCATGACACCCGGCTTGAGGTGGATTTCGATCCACCCTCCGGCTTCAGCCGCCGGCGGAGCAGTGACGACTTCGGCGCGTTCCACGACCGGGTCGGCCAGAAGTTCACACCGGAGCCGCTCCAGCTGCGGGGGGGTGGCATCGGTGTCCAGATAGAAAATCCGTCGGGAGTCGATACGGCCGGTGTCTAAACCGGCGTCGGCAAGCTGCTGGCGCACGGCTCGGCCGTGAGCGTCGTTGGCCGGATCGGCCGCGAAAACATCAATCCGATGAATCATGAGCGGATTGTACGGCAAGCCGACGGCGGGCTGTAGACGGCGCGCGCTGCGCAATCGCCGCCCGCCCGTCATATGGACTGCATTTCCCCGGGTGGCATGGGCGATCGCTCGACCGGTGATCCGGGACTTGCACGGGTTACAGAAACTCCACGCGGAGCGTCCCGGTCGTTTCGTTCAGAGAAGAGTAGGCCAGATTCCCGTTAAACCGCCCGACATGGATTTCGCGCCCACCGGCCACGAGGTTGCTGAGGCCGCCGTTGCTGATGGTGCCGGAGGACCAGTTCAAGATGCCGGAAAAGCGCCGGGCCAGGTTGTTGGTTCGATCGAAGAAGAAGATGTTGATTGCGTTCTCTGCCGGTCCGGAGAAAAACAGCCGGCTGTACAACCCCTGCTTCCGGCGCGCCAGGGTGACAGCGGTGAAGTTGTAATTCACGTCAGCGGCGTAGGCGAACTTCAACGAAGCGTTTCCCGCGTCGTAGTAGCTCACCGCAGGCAGATAAGCCCGCGTGGGGTCGGAGGAGCCACTCTTGAAGAATGCCAGAGAGATGTAACCGCCGCAGACTTCCATGTCGTCGACGGTGTAATATGTGTAGCCGTTGGCTTTCGAGCCGGGACCAATGTTGCCCTGTATCGCGTATTTCACCCTCCCGTTCGTGGTGTCTTCATAAGCCACGGCCCATTTGGTGGCGGTCGGGCGGGTGGGGTCGAGCACGAGGGAGCTGAACCGGCCGACATCCCCGGCGCTGTCGAGCGTGGAAAGAATCCAGCCGTCGGTCCCGGCATGTGCCATGCGCAGGTCGCCCTTGCTGCGGCTGTAATAGGTGATTGCCGGGCTTTTATTGCGGCCGAAGACGAGGCTGGGATAAAGCCCGGTCGAGCCACTGGAATCGACGGTCTCCACCTCAAACGCGTTGGTAGTCGACGACAGCCGGGCAAACATCAGGTCACCGGCCCAGCCGTTGAAATACGCCACCGCCGGGCGGTTCTGGTGGTCGATTGCCAACGACAGATACTGATACTCCCCCGCAGAGGCGCTGACCGGATCGGCGATCGTCTGCACGAGGCTCCAGGTGCCGTCGGTTTCCCGAACAGTGTATTTCAGTTTCCGATCATTGCGGTCGGAAAAGACCATATGCAGCCGGCCCAGCGAATCGTAGGCAATGTCATTGAATGTGCCGTTGGATTGCGCGTTGGCATTCAACCGCTGAAAGACGGGCGCGGTGAACGTAAGCTCCGTCTCCACTCCGTTGTTGTTCAGCCGTACGCGGACGGTGCCCGAAGCTGTCGGCGCGGGGGTCAGCAGGGACGCTGTCACGTTCGGCACGGATGCGCCGATGTAGGTTGTGATAAGCGTGACAAAAACCGTCGACTTGGCGTTGTTCCGCGTAACGGTGAAACGATAAGCATCATCCTTGAAATCGCCCTCGGCTCGATTCGTCACAAACGTAACCGGCCCCCGCACCACTGATCCACCGTCGGTGTGGATGGGGGCCACCTTCACGTTTCCTCCACTGGCAAAGCGGGTGCGGAAACTGTTGTCGGTCTGCACGCCGGTTGTGCTGGCCGCGGCGGACGCGTCGAGGTTGAAGCTGATCTGATAATTGTGCAGGGTGGTGGCCTCGACACGATCAACCAGCAGCACGATGCCACCGTGGTTGTACCAGAGCGTGCGGGTGACCACGGGGTTGCCTCGCAGATGTGCATAACCGAAATGCGAGGCCGTGATCATCGTGGCTGTGGAGCTGGAAGAGTAGCTGTGCACGATGATTCCGGGGTTCCCGCTGCCTTCCAGTTCGCCGACGTTGGCGCCGTCCACGTTGAGCGTGTTATGGGCGCGCGTGGAGACGACATACTGTCGATCAGGGTTCTCCGGCTCGTAAATGTAGGCCCCGGGGTCGAGGATGAGTGGTCGCCCGCCGCCGAAGAGTTCGAAGTTGAACAGATCGAAATGTCCGTGGAGCCCACCCTTGGGGCTGGCGTCGAAGATCACCTGCGTGGCATTGGCCGAGTTGTCGGATCGCATGACATACAGCCCCCCGTCGGTCATGGCATAGGCTTGCCCGCGATTGCCCAGCGGCGGTGTCACGGGGTTGCCGACGAACGGGTTGATTGCGTCCGGTCCGAAGAGAAACACGTCTCGGAGGCGCGGCTTCGCCGCCGGCCAGAGTGAGGTCCCTTGGATCAGGTTGGCTTTGAGAAACAGGGTGACGCTGGTGTTGCGGTAGGTGTCGCCAATGGCCGGACGATTTCCGTCCGGTGATAGAAGCTGCCAATAACTGCTGACAGCATTGGAAACGATGGTGGCCATCTTTCTGGCCGGTCCGGACCCGTCAGGATCCACCCGCCACGGCCCATCGTCGCCATTGATTTTGTCGAGCAATCGTGCTTCCAGAAGGTCATCTGCCACGGCGTTGGTGTAGCTCGGCGATTGCTCGTGATGGGAACCATCGTTGTACAGCTGCCCGCGGGCGCATTGGAACAGGAGGTTGCGTCCAACCGATTCCCACATAGGGGAATTATCAATTTCAGGGAACATCTGCCCGAGCATCAGCAGACTGCGGGCAATCGCCAGCGTCCGGTTGGAAGAAAAGTCTGCTGGCGTGGCCGACAAGGCAAGGGAATACAGGTAGTCGGCCTTCTGAATCAGTTTGTAGATCATCAGCGTGCTTGCCGCGGCGGTGAAATGCGGCCCACCGAGCATCAGGAAATAGGTGTTGACCCAGTTTTCTGCGCGCAGCGCCGTATCCAGCCGCCAGCCGGCCTTGTCTGAGTCGCTCCACGCCCCCGGGACGTCGCTGCTGACGTACTGCTGCGACCAGGAGGCCAGTTCATAGGCCAGCTCCTGGGCATATTCAGCATCCCCGGTGATGCGGTAGGCATATGCCAGATCCTGAAAGAACGGATGGCGGTTGAGCGTGTGCAGAAACTCCGGATTGCTGCTGCCGCCGGGGGCAACCCAGTTGATCACGTCTGGAAGGTCAACTTCATAGCTGGTGGAGCTGCCCTGCTCGGGAAAGCGATGGAATTCCTTAACTTCCGAAGCCCGATCCACAGTCACCTGATAATTGATGCTTGACCCCAGCAGGTAAGAGACATAGTCGGCCGTGACGGAATCGTCGAAGTACCACTTTGCGTTCGTGCGTCCCTGCATATAGCTGAGCAGGTTGCTGTCGAACTGGCCGGGGCTTGTATTCAATCGCGCCTGAAGAATGGCCTGTCGCTGGGGATTGTGGGTGAAGCGGTCCACGATCCATTGCCGCTCGCCCCTGTCCAGAAGCGCGCCCAGCGTCTCCGGGCGCGGAGAAGCAGGCGTCGAGGTCAAAAGGACGCGGCTTTCCAGCGGTGATAACTCGAACAACGGCCTGGGCCGAGGGGACATACGGCCTCCCATTCTGGTACCGTCGCAACTCGCCCTGTGACAGTCAATCGCTGTCGCCGGATAAACCGGCGTCGGACCCCGCGTTATCGGACACATGGGCTGCAGGCCGTCTGACTGGGTTTTCCAGACGCGTCCCTGGTTCAGGTGCGCTTGCGGAGAACCAGTACTTTGACGATCCGATTTCCGTCGGCGTCGTCGCCGGAATAGTTCCATCCCACCACGGGCGGGCCGACCAGTTCCAGCTTCGCCTTCAGCTCCTCCGGGGTGCGTTTCCAGATCGCCTCGGTGAGCACCAGGTACTTCGGCCATTGCTCCGGCGGCGTGTCGATCAGGAACTTGTCGTTGGATTCCTCGCGGATGGCGCCGTTGGAGTAGAAGGCGACGCTCATTTCCTTGAAGTCAATCATCTTCGCCTCGCCTGGCCGGATGTCTGCAGGCAGCAGATCGGCCACGCGCTGCCCGAGGCGCATGTATTGCGAGACCGGGAACACCCCCGTGTAAAGGATGAAGACGTTGCCCAGCATCCCCAAACCCATCCACATTGCCGCGGCGGCGGGATATCGGCGGTCGAATTCGGCGTGAACCTTCACGCCGTAAAAGATCGCCCAGGCCGAAAGCAGGCCGAAGGCCACGTAGGTCTGCCACGGCAACGGGTGCAGGAAATACGCCGCCAGCCAGGGTGCCACCCCGACAATCGCGACAATCACCGACCAGATCGCCACCGCGTTCGGCCACCAGGGCTGGTGGAATTCCTGAGTGTCCCCATCGTCCGAGCGGATCAGCACTCTCGCCACCAGGTACGACAGCGGCGCGTAACACGGCAGCACATAATGCGGCAACTTCGTCGCCACCAGTTCGAACATGATCCACGGCCCGATCACCGCCGCGAGGGCAAATCGGATGGTCGGGTCCGCCCTCAGCCTCCAGGCTTCCGCCAACGCCCCCAGCAGCAGCAGACTCCACGGGAAAAAGGTCACCCAGACCGCCAAGGCGTAATATCCGGGCGGGCCTTTGTGGCCTTCCTGCGGTTTGCCGGCGCGCACGAAGACTTCCTGCCACAACGCCTGCCAGAGCGTGCCGGGGTGGCGAGTCTCCACCGCATGCCACCAGGGCGCGATGACGGCAATCGCGATCCCCAGCACCAGCAGCATCTTCAGGATCATCCGGAGCGGGTGAAGCTGACGCCTCGGCTGCGCCATCGCCGGCGCACTCGGCCACCAGCGCTCCATCACACGAAGCAGGATCAGCGCCAGGATCGTCGAGCCGAGCACTCCAATCACCACAGGCCCTTTGGTCAGACCGGCCAGCCCCACCGCCAGCCCCATGGCGGCGGCGGTGAACCAGCCACCTTTGCCGACATAGGCACGATAAAGGCAGAGCTGAGCGGACAGAACGAACAGGGTGAGCGTGGCATCGGTGATCGCCATCTTCGCCGCTGCCACGGTCAGTCCGGCAGTTCCGTAGATGAATGCTGTCCAGAGGGCTACCCGCCAGTTGACGGTCCAGGCCACGGCCCAGGTGATCAGGATCAGCGTCAGAATCGTTGCGATAACCGAAGGCAGCCGCGCCGCCGCCGCCGACACCCCCAGGTACTTCATGGCCGTTGCCTGCAGCCAGTAGATCATCACCGGCTTTTTCAGGCGCAGGTCATCCAGCAGGCGGGGAACAACCCAGTCGCCGCTCTCAAGCATCTGCCGGCTGGCCTGGGCATACCGAGGCTCATCCCGGTCCCACAGGCTGGTCTTGTTATTTCCGACCAGATAGGCCGCCGACAGCAGCGCCAGGATCGCCAGGAACCGCAGGAGCATTCGCTTCGCAAGGTACGGCCAGAGTGGCGAAATGCAAAGTCAGGGGGGCGCGTATTCCTTCGGGGGCAGGCAGTCAGCCGAGGCGGGGTCTGAATTCGGGACGGGCGCTGGGAGCAAAGACCCACTCAACGCACCCGATCCATTACCCACGGTGATTCCTTCGGCTATGCTCGCCGGGGATGAGTTGGCTGTTGGTGATCGGATTGCTGGCGGCGGCAGGTGTGCTGATCGTGCTGGAACATCAGGGCTTCCGGACGACGTTGTCGCTGTCGATGCGCGGGGACATCAAGCGAGAAAGCCGGTTTCTGGCCCAGTACGGCCAATCGGTTTGCGCGCCGCTGACCGCGCTGCTGGTGTGGGAGCTTGATGCGACCGATCCCGGCCGACGCGCGCTCACGATCCTTCTGGCGTCAATCGGGGCCTCGCTTTCGGGGGGAGTTCTCAAGCGTCTGTTCGGCCGAGTGCGGCCCAATCGGCAACACGCCGGTCGGTTCCTGGGATTTACCTGGCGGCATGCGAACTGGCGGGAAAGCTTTCCTTCCAGCCACGCCGCAGCCGCAGTGGCGATGTCGGTGGTGCTGGCGGCCTTCTACCCGCAGGCAGCGGAGACGTTCTGGTGCCTGGCGATCGCCTGCGCGGCGCTGCGTTATCTGTTGGATGCTCACTGGCCCAGCGACGTGCTGGCCGGCATCGCTCTGGGATACGTCTGCGGGTGGGCGGCGGTCGAAGGGATGGCTCGATACGCATGAACTGGCGATTCGACGAACTCTGCAACGATCTGGCAGAGGTTCTCTCGGCGGCCGAGCATGACTTGCGGCTGGAACAGGCCGTCTACGGGCTTGATTCTCTGGATGAGCCGGCACTCCAGTCGCTTCTGGCCTCGGGACTGGCACGGAAATATGAAGTGGCGCGGGAAGTTCACTATCCTGAGTCCGCCGGCGCAAAGCTCAGCCATCGACGGCGTTGCGACCTGGTTCTGACCCCTCGGGGCCGGCCATTGCGGATCGATTCCGGTGAGCCGGGGCTGTTCGACCCGGTTGCGTCCTCTGAGCCGAGAGAGGCATTATGGCTGGAGGTGAAGGTTGCGGCACAGTTCCGCGAGTTGGGCGTGCGTCACCCCGGCTACGGCGCGCAATGGCGCACGGCGGTGGTGGAAGATCTGCGGAAGATGGAGAGCGAGCCATCCATCCGCCACGCGGGGTTGCTTCTGGTGGTGTTTACGGAGTCGCTGGAGATTCTCCAGAAGGATCTTGAGTTGTTCGAAGATGTGCTGGTGCAGAAGGAGGTTCTGGCAGGCTTCCGGAAGGTGCGATCGGTGGCCATCCTCGATCGCATGGGGCATCGGTTCTGCACGGTGGCACTGTGGCCCACGATTCAACGATAGTCGAAAAGTCGGCGGGGGTGGTGCTGTTCCGACGCAGCCCGCGCGGCCGGCGCGAGTATCTGCTGCTTGATTACGGCAGGCACTGGGATTTTCCCAAAGGGCATCTGGAGCCGGGCGAAGACGATCTTTCGGCTGCGCTTCGGGAGTTGCGGGAGGAAACCGGCATTGAGCAGGTGCGGATCGTGCCCGGATTCCGACGTGCGATTACCTACTTCTTCAGGTCCGGAAAACAGCTCGTACGCAAGACGGTGGTGTTCTTCCTCGCACAGGCGGAAACTTCTGAAGTGCGCCTGAGCCGCGAACACGCCGCCGCGGCGTGGCTGGAGTATCCGGAGGCGCTTGAGCGCATCACTCACGCCAGCGCCGGTGACGTGCTGAAACATGCCGAGGCTCTTCTGAGCCGCCTGCCGGAAGGATAGCTGCGTTTCGAGCCGGCAGGACCATGATTGCGGCGATTGCGACGCATCGTTCGCCATCAATTTGAACGGTAATTCTTGCTTTCAACGTTCGACGCGCCAACAATGGCCGAATCGGGACAGGCAATGGGCTGGACGCTCGTATCGGAAACGCAACGGTCGCAGATCGACCGGCACCTTCATCGGGTGATCGACCGACTGCTTTCCGCCGAGGGGCTGGAGTCGATGACGGGCATGATCCGGTCCTGGGTGCTGGCCGGCGGGAAACGCATCCGCCCGCAATTGTGCATCTGGACGTTTCAGCACAGCCTCCCTACAGCGACCGGCGGGGGCGCAACTGCCGTCGCGCAAGCCGCGCTTGCCGGAGATGAATTGCCTGCGTTGCTGCTGGATGCGGCATGCGCCTGGGAACTGTTTCATGCCTTCCTGCTGACGCATGATGACATCATCGACTCGGCGCTGACGCGCCGGCAGCAGGGGGCGCTGCATCGGCAACTGGCCGCCTTGGACCACAATTGCCCGAAATTCGGAACCAATCTGGGTATTGTCGCCGGCGACCTGCTCTTCAGCGCCGCCGTGCGATTGTGGCACGAGCTGGATGCTCCGGCCGATCAGTATCGTGATCTGCTGAAACTGTTTTCCCGGGTGGCCACGGTCACGGGTTTCGGGCAGGCCATTGATATCTGCCAGTCCCATGCGCCGTTGGAAGCTGTGGATGAGCAGACGTTGCTTCGGGAATATCTCTGGAAAACCGCCGCCTACACGTTTGAAGGCCCGATGCTGTCCGGGGCCATTCTGGCGGGTGTGGATGAAGAGGCGCGGTCTGCCATCTCGTCCTTTGCACTGGCCTTGGGGCAGGCCTATCAGCTTCAGAACGACTTGCTGGACCTGCGATCGCAGGTTCACGAAGGTTGTGACCTGCTTCAGGGAAAGCGCACCGTTGCGCTGATTTCGGCACGTCTGCAGATGGATGACGAGCGGCGGAGGAAACTGGATTGCGATCTGGCAGCGCTGCAGCGCGATCCCCCGGGAGCGGTGGCTTTGGCCGATCGGATTCGCCACGAGCTTCTGGCCGCTGGCGCCGAGGTGCAGGCTCGCGCAAAAATTGCGCATTTTCTCACCGCGGCAGTCGAGGCAGCCCGATCGAAGCGTTTGCCTGAATCTCTTCGCGGCGCGATGGGCGAGCTGCTGAAGTCGCTGTCAACGGGCTATTTCGAGCTTACGCAGGCATGAATGCCCTCCGGTCGCATTCCCCGAGGCTGACGGGTCGATCATGAAAGCGGTTACACAACTCGGTCCCCGCGCCACCGCTCGGAACGGCACTCGCCCGGTTCAATCGTCTTCCTCCAGTCGATCGACCAGTCTTTGCAGCAGCAGCGCGCGTCGGATGGTGCGAATGTCAGCCTGAGAGTCGGCGACGTATTCGATCGCGCACAGACACATCTCATCGGTGGTCTGCTCCCCCCAGCGGACGCGTTGCGGGGGGTTGTTCGGATTGTCTGGATTCTCCGACGAATTGTCGTATCGGGCTTTCAGCAACAAGGTCGTGCCCCTCGGCAGCGTCAGAGGTTCAGCAAGCCGGTACAAATCCTGCCAGCGGAAGTCCCAGTCATCGATGTGCAGCAAAGGCACCAGCGTGCCGTCAGGTTTTTCGGCGGAGACGATCATTTCACGCCCGAGAAGGTGCATGTGCGGCATCAGGCCGATGATGGTGGTGTCGATCGGAAGGGTCAGGCGTGCGGTGCGTTCGTAATCTTTGACTCCCGCTGGAATATCGATCTCGCGGTTCACCAGCGGAATCGTGGCAACCCGCCTTTTCACAGGTTGCCGGTGGAGATAGATCGCCACGGTTGACTGATCTTCCCGGGCGACACCATCCGGGTGATAGTGAATCTGCATCACCAGGTCTGCCCCCTTCGGCAGGAGCCGCCCCACGCCTTCCGGATACAATCGCGGTTGGCT
>JAVQWE010000058.1:0-10428 GCA_033579175.1 Phycisphaerales bacterium
GCCGAAATCAGGGTCCCGGCGTGACCGATTCCGACCCAGAACACGAAGTTGACGATGTCGAACGCCCAGGCCACCGGCTGGTTGTTGCCCCACACCCCCACGCCCGTAAGCATGAGGTAACCGATGCAGATACCCAGCAACGCCAGAAGGCCCAGCGATACGGCAAACGCCAGGTACCACCACCCGGGGGGTTCCTCCAGCGCCACGCGCGAAACAATTCGGGTGACGTCAGAAAAGCTCTTGCCCCCCAGCACCAGGGGAGTGCGGGCACGAGGGTCATCATAGCGGTTGTCGATATCATCACCGTTGATGACCGGCATCTGCGGAACCGGAATGTTGGTGATCGTAGCCATCGCTGTTGTCACACAGGCCATTACGCCCGGGAGGTTCTGGGCCGGCCGGCGGGGGTGTCGGTCGGGCCCGTCCGCCGGGCTTCAGTGATGTTTCTCCTCCGCGGGCGGCTGCGGTTCCCGGACGGGGTTCCGCAACTTCGCCAGGTATCTGGTTCGCGGGCGGGTGTTCAGGTCGTCCAGCACCGCGTACGCTCGGGGATTCTCCTGCCACTTTCTCACAACCGAACCGGAATCATTCAGGTTACCGAAGACAATCGCCTCGGTCGGACAGGCCTGCTGGCAGGCGGTGACGATTTCCCCGTCGCGCACCAGCGGCGAGGGCCGCTTGCCCTGTTTCCACTCGTTGCGAGCGTGAATTTTGGCCGCCGCGATCCGCTGGGTGCAATAGGTGCACTTTTCCATCACGCCGCGCATCCGGACGGTCACTTCCGGGTTGAACTGCATCCACAGCAGAGGGTCAATCTGATCCTTCTGCTGACGGTCCGGCCAGTTCAGGAAGGGCATCCGATACCGCCCGGAACGGGGTCCGGTGGCGTGATAGTCATAGTAATTGAACCGGCGGACTTTATAGGGGCAGTTGTTGCTGCAGTAGCGGGTGCCGATGCACCGGTTATACACCATCGTATTCAGCCCCTCGGTGTCGTGCACCGTGGCCGCCACCGGACACACTTGTTCGCAGGGTGCGTTCTCGCACTGCACGCACATCATCGGCTGAAAGACCACCTGCGGGTTCGGATCGTTGCGCTTCTCCTCGACAGAACCACCGGCAGTCTTGAAATAACGGTCAATCCGGAGCCAGTTCATCTCGCGGTTGAGCTCGACCATTTCCTTGCCGACTACCGCGATATTGTTCTCCGCCTGACAGGCCACCGCGCACGCGCCGCAGCCGATGCAGGCGGTCATGTCAATGGCCATTCCCCAGGCGTGCGGGTGGTTGAACAGGTCGGGAGCACCAGGATCGGCTTGCGGATAGTCTGTCGGCGGGGTGAACAGCTGCAGGCGCGATGCCGGTCCGTGGTAGTCGGGGGGGTGGAAGACGTTGCTTTGCCGGCCCGACTCATAATACGCCCGGAACGTGGCCTCACGCACGATCCGACCGCTGCGGAACTTCTCTCCGACACGCACTTCCCGCCCCTTGAAGCCGACATCATCGATCAGGTGGTGGTCCTGCGTGCTGATCAGCTTATACGTTCCGGCGGCGCGGGTGACCTTCGCGTCCTGCGCAAAGTACCACGCGTCGGTGCCACGAAGCCGGTAGACGTCGAATCCCGCCGGCGCGATGCCTGCCCCCTCGGCCCCACCCACGCTGCCGGCATTTCGACGTCCAAACCCCACCGGCAGCGTGATGACACCAGCGGGAGTGCCCGGCAGGATGAACGCCGGAATTTCCAGCGTTCGGCCGTTTGCGGTGATCGCAATCATGTCGCCGTTTTTCACGCCCAAGGCATCGGCGTCTTTCTTGCTCAGCAGGGCCGCGTTATCCCAGGTCAGGCGCGTGAGCGGGTCGGGCAGTTCCTGCAGCCAACCCAGGTTGGCGAATCGTCCGTCGTAGACGCTGTAGCTGCCAACAAACCGCAGCTCGAACTTACCGGTCGAGGCCGGGGCGACCTGCGGCATGCTGCCGGTCCCACCGCTGATCGGGGGATAGCTCGTGCCGGGGATCACACCGTCGTGAATCGCCTTGCGCCATGCTGCATCATCCTGCAGTTGCAGCGCCCGGCGGACGATGGCCTGCCCGTCGATCTGCTCCCCACAGAGCATCGCCAGCACTTCAATGACGCTTTTTCCCCCGAACAGTGGCTCGATCAGCGGTTGTGCGGTGGCGATGGTTCCATCCCAGGAGCGCCCATCGCCCCAGGCTTCCAGATAATGAGCCCTCGGAACGTGCCATTTGCATGCCAGCGAGGTCTCGTTCATGTACAGGGAAAGGTGTGCCGAAAGGCCTACCCCGCCGAGGGCACGGGAGAAATCCACATCCGCCGGCGCGTCGAAGGCCGGGTTGCCCCCCAGAATCAGCAGAGCCTTGACCCCACCTGCGCGCATTTCCTGAGCCAAGGCTGCGATAGCGGCCGGGTGCGAGGCCGGTCGGTCCGGCACCTGAACGTACGTGACGGCCGAACCGATCGATTTCAAGGCACTGTTGATCAGATACGCCAGCACGTGCACAGTCGGGGAGGCGCCGGCCCCTGCGACCACCAGCCCCCGACTGCCGGCAGCACGCAGATCATGGGCGGCGGCGGCGATGAATTCCTTCTCCGAAGGTTCCAAGCCGCTGCCGGAAACCCCCGGAATCCCCAGTTCAGAAGCCAGAGCAGCCGCCAGCAGCTCCACACGCGACGGGCGGACCGGCAGTCGTTCATCCGCGTTGCTCCCGGTGAGGCTGAACGTGGATTCGATCACAAACAGGCGATTCATCCGACCTTGCGTGTCGGCCGCCCGACGGGCACGGGAGAATTCGTTGGCATACTGCACCTGCGCCGGATGAATGCCCAGAAAGTCCCCCTCGAAACTCACGACGACATCCGCCTGATCCAGCTTCAACACGGCGCGGCCGGCTTTGCCCGTGGCCTGCTTTACGCCGAGCAGTTCGTTGTCATTGGAGAGCGGCTCATACTCCACCCACCGTGTCTGCGGCATGGCTGCCAGAAGCCGGTTCTTCATGTCAAGGACACTGGGGCTTTCGCTGGCCTCGCTCAGGATGGCAAATCCGCTCCCCGCCGGGCAGTTGGCCTTGAGGAAACCCGCAAATGACGCCGAGAACTCCTCAAACGTCGCCTGTCGCGGAGACGGACCGGAGCGGTCGATCACGAATCGGCTTCGATCCGGATCATACAGCTCCAGCACGCTGGCCTGCGCGTAATGGTCGGCTGAACCCAGCTTGCCACCCCACGTCGCCGAAGCAGGGTGCGAGGGGTTTCCCTCAATCTTGATCGGCCGACCGTCAAATGCCTTGGCCAGCAGGGGCTTGGCGACACCCCCCAGCTCCATGCAGGTGGCATAAAACTCCGGCTCACCGGGAATCCGCTCGGCCGATGTGTAGGTGTAAGGGGCAAGCTGCTCCCGAGGCCAACGCCGGCAGCCGCTGAGAGTCAGCCCCGAGAGTGCCAGCGAGGCGCCCATCAGCTTCAGGAACCGCCGTCGCGGCATCGAGGCAATGTCCGAAGGGCTGTACCCCGGAAACTCACGGGACAGCAGCTCCTGAACGGACGGCGCGTCCTCCAGGTGATCAAAACTCTGCCAGTAGGTCCGGCCGCCGTGATTGGAAGGTCGATGGCTCATCAGTTTCCTGCATCGTGGAAGGCCCGGGGTCGACTGCAGGAGCCGCCACCCGGCCGATCCGCGTTCGAGACATTAACGGTGGCACGTCGAGCAGGCGATCATGTACTGCTCGTCGTGGATTCTGTATTTTTCCTTCAACTCGCGCCCGACGCGCAGTTGAGCCGCTTCCAGGGTTTCTCCCTCTCGAATTTCGGGCTGATACTTCATATTGGTCACCTGATCCCGCGGCCGCAGGTGTTTTTCCGGGTTGCGGTGGCAGTCGATGCACCAGCTCATGCTCAACCGCTCCGCCTGATAAACAACTTCCATGGTGTCAACCCGTCCATGACAGGAGACACAGCCCACGCCGGCGTTCACGTGCGCAGAGTGATTGAAATAGGCGTAGTCCGGCAGGTCGTGCACTTTCACCCACTCGATGGGCTTTCCGGTCTGCCAGCTTTCCATCAGGGGCTTGAGCTTCTCGCTGGTGCTGCGGATGTTGGTGTGACAATTCATGCACACCTGAGTGGAGGGAATCGCGGCAAAGCCGGCCTTTTCCACCGTGCTGTGGCAGTAGCGGCAGTCAATGCCCAGTTCTCCGGCATGCAGGGCATGACTGTATGGAATCGGCTGGATCGGGGCATACCCGACATCGGTGGTGTAGGTGGAAAACCCGAACGTCACCACGGTGGGCACGTACAGCGCTCCGCCCAGCACCATCACAATCAGCGCCGGCAAGGCATAGTTGGCCCATCGGGGAAAGAGAAACCGCTTCCGGGTGGTGGCGCTCATGGCATCCCGAACTGGTTGTGCGACACCTCTGCTGGCATCGATGCGGCCCGCGCGGACCATCCTGTATCCGTAAAGGATCGGCCAGTTAATCCAGCCGCGCACAGCTTTTCAATGTGACAAATCGTCGCAGCACCCAGCCCGCACACAACCCGGTGCTGCGAAACGAGCGGCATTTTGGGCAAATTGCTTTCGTCGTGCAACTTTCGTGGGGCACAGTCGCCGCCGATTCCCCGCAGCCCGGCCGGTCGGCACTTCCCGCGGTGATCAGAATGTGCAACCAGCAGCCCATGAAACCGGGTCATCACCTGCCGCGGTCTCCCTGTGGCAGCACCTGCAGATCGCGGCGGGAGAAAACCCGCGGCTGATCGGCCGAAACGCCTCATCCACCGCCCGAAAAGGTGAATCCGAGCCGGAGGTTCGGGTATCATCGGCTCGAGTTTCTTCGGAAAGCGGAGGTGCCTTGCCATGTCCCAGAGTCACAGTGCCATCGAGTCGACCCTTCAGGAAAACCGCGTGTTTCCCCCGCCGGCGGAATTCGCCGCCCGCGCCCGGCTCCGATCGATGGAGGAATATCACAGAATGTATCGCCAGTCGCTCGAGCAGCCGGAGCAGTTCTGGAGCGGGGTTGCCGGCGAGCTGCACTGGTTCAGCCGGTGGGACAACGTGCTGGAGTGGAATCTGCCGTACGCAAAATGGTTCGTCGGCGGGAAGACGAACATCGCCTACAACTGTCTGGATCGGCAGATTGCCGCCGGCCGCGGGGAAAAAACCGCCCTTGTCTGGGAGGGAGAGCCCCTTTCCGATGGTCGCCCCGAGACACGGAGGCTGACCTATCGCCAGCTTCGCGATGAAGTCTGCCGATTTGCCAACGGGCTGAAATCGCTGGGGGTCAGGCGGGGAGATCGGGTCACCATCTACATGCCCATGGTCCCCGAAGCCGTTGTGGCGATGCTGGCCTGCGCGCGCCTCGGTGCGCCTCACAGCGTGATTTTCGGCGGATTCAGCAGCCAGGCAATCGCCGACCGCGTGGAAGACGCCAAAAGCCACATCATCATCACCGCCGACGGGGGCTTCCGTCGGGGTGCCGTGGTGCCCTTGAAGAAGAACGTCGATGAGGCCCTGACCAGGACGAGCCTGATCAACAAGGTTGTCGTGCTCCAGCGCGCTGGGGTGGAAGTGGCCATGCAACCCGGGCGGGATATCTGGTGGCATGATCTGGTAGCCGGCCAATCGACCGATTGCCCCGCCGAGCAAATGGACTCAGAGGACCTGCTGTATGTGCTCTACACCAGTGGATCCACCGGCAAACCCAAGGGCATCCAGCACACCACCGGCGGATACATGGTCGGCACGTACATCACGACGAAGTACGTCTTCGACATCCGCGACGAGGACATCTACTGGTGCACTGCCGACGTGGGTTGGGTTACGGGGCACTCCTACATCGTGTATGGCCCCTTGAACAACGGCGCGACGGTGCTGCTGTATGAAGGCGCGCCCAACTTCCCTGACTTCAGCCGGTTCTGGTCGATCATCGAGCGGCATAAGGTGAACATCTTTTACACTGCGCCGACGGCCATCCGCGCGTTCATGCGCGCGGGGCGCGAGTTCGTCGATAAACATGACCTTTCTTCGCTGCGGCTGCTGGGCACGGTCGGGGAGCCGATCAATCCCGAGGCGTGGATGTGGTATCATGAAGTGATCGGTCGCGGCAGGTGCCCCATCGTCGATACCTGGTGGCAGACCGAGACCGGCGCCATCATGATCAGCCCGCTGCCGGGCGCCACTCCCACCAAGCCGGGGACGGCCACACTCCCGTTCTTTGGAGTTGACGCGGCTGTGGTCGATCGCGACGGCAATGAGCTGCCGTTCAACACCGGCGGGCTGCTGGTGATCCGCAGGCCCTGGCCCAGCATGTTGCGCGGAATCTTCAACGACCCCGATCGCTACCAGAAACAATACTGGTCGGACGTCAAGGGCATGTATTTCACCGGCGACGGTGCCCGACGCGACAACGACGGCTATTTCTGGATCATGGGTCGCGTAGACGACGTCCTGAACGTCAGCGGGCATCGCCTCGGCACCGCCGAGATCGAAAGCGCGCTGGTTTCACATCCCAGCGTGGCCGAGGCTGCCGTAGTCGGGATGCCCCACGAGCTCAAAGGGCAGGGCGTCGCTGCCTTCGTGACGCTCCGGGCCGGTCATAAACCTTCCGAGGCGCTGAAAAAGGAGTTGATCCAGACCGTCCGAACGCAGATCGGTGCGCTGGCCCAGCCCGATCAGATCCGCTTCACCGATGCCCTGCCCAAGACGCGCAGCGGCAAGATCATGCGACGACTGCTCAAGGAACTGGCCGCCGGCGGGGAGGTGAGGGGCGATACCACCACGCTGGAGGATTTCAGCGTGATCGCCAGGCTGAAGGAGAGTGAGGAAGGGTGATTGCGGCGCGTGGATCTGGCGCAGCGGATTCCTTGGGCAGATAGGGAGAGAGTACGCGAAAGCGCGAAGGCACTGAGCCTCGAAGCGGACGATTTTGCGCCGGAAGGCGCTGGTCCAGCCGCGAAGCGGCGAGAGATAGTATCTTGGGGCGTTAGCCCCAAGTGTGAATCGGGCGCGTCACAAGCCCAAAAGAGGCAGCAGACCTTCTGCCACGCCTGGAGAGCTGACCGGGCGCACACTGTTATCGCCTGATTCTCGCCGCGCGCTGCAAGCGGCTCCCTCTCGATCGAGACACGCCCGGGTCATTCCGCGTTCATCTGCGCTATCCGCTCGCGGGCGGCGTTCCACCCTGCAGGACCGGCTGCGACCAGTCCCGGGCCCATGTATCGGATCAGGCTCACCTCACTGAGTTCGGCGCCATCGACACGATCGTCGGTGCGCGAGACGGGTACGTCGCCGGCGAGATGGACCACCGTGTCGTCGCCTTGGGCGTTAATCCGTACCTGGGAGAACTCTACCGGCGTGGTCTCGATGATGCGTGTCAGGCGCCCGTTGCTGAACACGGTCATCACCGTGAGAGGCTCCTCCGCGGCGAAATCGTCGTACGAGCGTCCCGATCCGGCCACCGGGCTGACCTCGGTGATGAGCGTGCCAGAGCCGCTGCCGCCGTTGGCGGTGTCGTCGTTGCCGAACACATCGGCGACGTTGAGCCGGTCGTTGTCCGCGGCCAATCGAATTAACAACCTACGAAACGCCCAGCATGAGCGCCGGAACTTCCGTTTCCCTCCCCCTTTGACGACCGGTTCCAGGATCTGAACTACAACGAACCCTGCAACACAGGGTCGCCATTGTCATGAGAAAATTACGTCCATTTCTGCTTGGCGGGCGCGATGAGGGGGGCGTCGGACCTTCCCGCCCCCCGATCTTTTGTTAGGATTAGGTCATGCGCTATAAGACCGTTCTCCTCTTCGGCGCCCCCGGCAGCGGCAAGGGAACCCAGGGAAAAATCCTCGGGGCCATCCCCGGCTTCTACCACTTTGCCTGCGGCGACGTGTTCCGTTCGCTGGACCTCCAGAGCGAAATCGGCCGCAAGTTCTGGGAGTATTCCAGCCGCGGGGAGCTGGTGCCCGATGAGTTCACGGTCGATCTGTGGAAGAACTACATCAAGGGCATGGAGTGGATCAACCGTTTTCACCCGGAGACGGAAATTCTGGTGCTCGACGGCATCCCGCGGAACGTCAAGCAGGCTCAGCTCATGGATGATCTGCTGGATGTGGTGAAGATCATCCATCTGGTCTGCGGCGATCTGAACAAGATGGTGGAGCGTCTGAAACGACGTGCGTTGAAGGAGAATCGCATTGACGACGCCAGTGATGCCGTCATCCGCAGGCGCATGGAAGTCTACGAAAGGGAAACCCACCCGGTTCTGTCGTATTACCCCAAGGATCGCATCGTGCAGGTGGACGCGACGATGAGCCAGATCGAGGTTCTCAGCGAGCTGATCCGCGTGCTCGTGCCAGTCAAAAAGGCCGTCGACGCGATGAAACACACCAGCGCCGCAGGGGCTCCTGCACCGGCCGGCGTCGCGTAAATGAACCGGCGCAATATGATCGAACGCAGCGCAACCGCAGCCTGTGCAGGTGCAGCCCAGTCGGCAGAAGCCCATGTGCTTCGTGTTCTTGCCGAAAGGTCGAGCGATACCCTGGGTCTCACCGCTCCTCAAGGACCGGGCATGCTTCGAGCGATCACCTGACTGACCGTCGGGCTGAACTGCGGCCTGTTGTGACAGGCTCAGGGCGGCCGTCGTCCCTTTCTCCCGAACTCCGCGGAGAGGGCAACACCAAGCGGGAGGCGATTTCCTGTTGCAAATTCGAAGCCGGACTTCAGTCGTGGGTGAAGTGCTCCTGCAGAGCACGATCGCCATCGCTGCATCGGAAGCCTCGCGATGGCTGAACGCGGATTGCAGGCGGTCGGGACGATTCCCGGTGCGTCCCCCGCCGGGACGCTACACCCTTGGCCGGTTTCCCGATTCCCCCTGGGTTTTCTTAACAGAAGCTACTGGAATGTCAGGTCCGGTTCCGAACGCGTTTCGATGTAAGTCCAGATTTTTCAGAGGCTTATGGCGATTTTTCAAAAATGTTCCGCGCGGAACATCGAACGTGCTGCGAGACATGATCGATGGTTTGAAGTTCGAAGTCCCGAAACGCAGCCGATTGTTCCGCGCGGAACATCGATTGTTCTGCGCGGAACATGATGCGCGGTTCGGACACGTGCGACTGTTCTGCGCGGAACCTTGGCTTGTGAGGCTTCCTCCAACGGTTCAGCTTCCACCGAACACCCGGGCCGAGACGCCACAGCCCCTGCCGTCGAGCGGCGCTCCCGTGGGTGGTCAAGCCCAGGCCGGCCGCGGGGGCCGAGGTCGTTTCAGGCCCGGCTGAGGTATGCGCCGGTTTCCGTGCTGATGCGCACCACCTCACCCACCTCAATGAACGGGGGCACTCGCGTCTTCAGACCGGTTTCCAGTTCGGCTTCCTTCAACTGGTTGGTGGCCGTGGCCCCTTTGATTCCCGGCTGCGTGTCAGTGACCTTGAGATCGACTGTCTTCGGCAACTCGTAGCTGACGAGCTTTCCATCGTGAAACAGCGCCGTCAGTTGCGTGTTGGGTTTGAGGAACTTGATGTCTTCGCCGAACACTTCCGGCGCGATGTGGTGCTGGTCGTAGGTTTCCAGGTCCATGATGACATGGCCTTCGTTGTCGCTGTAGAGATATTCCACCTGCCGGCTGTCGAGATTGGTGGTTTCGATGTCGTCCGTGGCGCCGACCCGGCGATCGATGATCGTACCCTTGAGCACGTCGCGCAGCTTGAACTGAACCTTGGCGCGCAGGTTTCCCGGGGTGTTGTGGTCGGCGCTGGTGACCACGTAAAGCCTTCCTTCGATGACGACGGCCTGGCCGCGTCGAATGTCGCTGGCTCGCATGTTTCGTTCCTTGCGGTTTGTGACTGATCCGGGCCTGTCGTCCAGCCGGGGCCAGACAGCTGGCCGCTTGCACCGGAGAAAACCCCGACCAATCGCTCGGCTTGAGACCCTTCAATGTACGTGATTGCTCCCGGGTGATCAAGGACAACGCCGCGCGCGACGGGAGGCAATCCCCCCATGCACGCTCAAGGGGGAACCTTTGCCCAGCGTTCAGCCGGATTGATCGAAGGGTGCTCTTTCTGGCGAGTCGGGTGTGGCGTGTGTTGGGGCAGGGCGCTGCGCGATCGAGAGCGATGCGCGCAGCGCGGCAGGGAGATCGAGTCTTTCGGGAAAGATTTTGTCAGGGATTGGCTTCCCGCCGAGCGGCAAACCGAGGCCATTTCCACAGGGCCGGTCGCTGCGTCCGAAACCCCGGGAGGGGAGCCTTCACCACTCGGCCGGGCTGCCTTCGTGGGAAAAAGAGGGGAATGACTTTCCCGGGGCTGTTCCTCCGGAAAATGCACGGATTTCGATGAAAGATTGTTCAGATTCCGTTACTCTAACGTTAGCTTTGGGCTTGCCGGAGGGGGTTGCGGGCCTGTGGGAATGGCTTTGACGTGGGGCGTAA
>JAVQWE010000059.1:0-10385 GCA_033579175.1 Phycisphaerales bacterium
GTTGGCTTCGATCTGGTCAAAATCCGCCTGCTTGCTGTTGACGTGCAGCACCTGAGCCTGCTGCTCATTGAGGAACTTGCGGCACTGCTCGGCTTTGAGCTGCGCGGCGCGGAACCGCTGTTCGATGGAAGCGAGGATGGCTTCGGCGGCGGCCTTTTCCTCGGCCTCGATTTCCTCGCGGGTGCGCTGCATGCGTTGTTGTCGCGCCAGCATCTGGGGGGAGCCGGCCAGGTAGGTGGCGCTCATCAGCTCCAGAGAGTTCTGCATTTCGCGCAGTTCGCGGCGGAGGGCGTAGGTCTCGGTCCGGTACTGGGGGTTGCTGAGTAGCTGCCGGATTTTTTCCGGGCTGTCGAGCATGGCCTTAATGGTTTCGTACTCGCTCTGGGTCGTCATCATCTCCAGCTCGGCCTGCGTCAGCGCCGCCGAGAGCAGATTGACCCGCTCGAGCACCGGGTTTCGCACCTCACGGTTGAAGGACAGCCCCGCGTTTTCCTGCTGGAAGCGAAGCCGACGGCGCAGTTCGGCATCGAGGGCAGCGTCGTTCTCGCTCTTTTTCTTTTCCAGTTGCTTCATGACTTCCGACGCGCTGGACTGCTTCAGCTCGTCGTTGAAGTCGCGGTAGGCTTTGACGACCAGATCGGCCAGGGCTGCCGCATCGTCGGGATTCGGGCCACGTACCGCAACGGAGATGATGTCGCTGCGCGGGCTGACGGTGGCCGAAGTGGCGCGCATCAGATAGCCGGTGATGTTTCGCGCCAGCTCGGGGTTGGTTTGAACATCGGCAGATCGAGCACCCCGGGTGCGTCCTTCACCCGCCGCAGAATCTCGGGGGAACGGATTACGTCACACTGGGTCTGCAGCCACATCGAGCCGGTGGCAAGGGTCCCGGGGAAGTCCTGCTGCAGCAGCTTCGGTCCGGATTGAGAGACCAGAATGCGGGCACGCCCTTCGTAGACCGGGTCGCTGAGGTAGTAGACCACGCTGCCGATCGCCAGCCCGATCAGGGCGCAGGCAAATACGATCCAGCGCCGTCGCCACAACGAGCGCAAGGGGTTCTTGCGGATTTCCTCAACGGGGTTGAGCTCGACACCGATCGGTCCAGCCGCCCGGGCTGGCGTTTCGGTTTCGAGTGGATTGTCACGCGGTTCACTCAACATGGACGTTTACGCAGCACACCCCTGCGGCGCCGCGCGCAAGCTCGCTGCACCGAGGCGCAACCCACCTATTGTGCCAGTTATCGTGGGCTTCGCAACGTCCGGTAACGCGCCTCAAGGCGTGAACGGGCTGCGAATCGGTGGACGGAACGGTGGGCGCACCGGCGGCATGGCAGCCGAGTCACCCGGCTCGGTTCGGACTCCCGGGGAATCCGGCGTGGCGATGTTCATCCGCGCCGCCGTGGAAGGCAGCGGATTCGCCGAGAGAGTCGATTCCAAGCCGGCTACCGCCGCGCTCGTCACGGTTTCCACGATGCGCTGCGAGGTCTTAGAGGCCACGGCCACACCCGCAGCCAGGGAAACTGCCGCGCCGGCGGCAAGAAACTGACGAATCACCCGAGAGCTCATAACTCTGATCCTCCCATCTTTCGGTATTGTTCAGATGCGACCCGACCCGGTCAAGGAAAAACTTCGGGAAACGTTCGCCATGGGCCATCGCCCGCGGTGCATTCATAAGCCTATGTCAACATTGAAGTTATGGATCATCGATGCCCGCGAGGTTCCGGTACAGGCCCGCAAACTCCCCGGCGAAGCGGTGCAGATCAAACCGCTTGCGCGCCTCTACCGCTGCCGAAGCCCCCAAGCGTCGGCGCAACGATTCATCGGCGATCAGGCGTGCGAGCGCCTCGCGCAAATCCGGCACGGAGCCGGGACGGATGGCCAGTGCGTCGATTCCCGGTCGGAACAGCTCGGCCGACCCCCCCGCCGACACCGCAACGACCGCTCGTCCGGCAGCCATCGCCTCGGCAATGGTCAAACCGAACGGCTCGGGGCGCGTGCTGGCGTGCACCACCACGTCCAGTGACCGCATCACCCGCGCCGGATCCGATTGAAACCCCACCAGCCCAAGACATCCGCTTAACCCGCGCTCCCGGATTCGCCGATGCAGCTCTTCTTGCGTCCATTGCGAGCCGCGGGTCCGATAGATCGGACCGCCGATGATGTAAAACCGCCCCGCCTGCCGTATGGAATCCCCCAACTGGGCCACGGCGTCGATAAACTGATCTTGACCCTTCCAACGGGCGTATGTGGCCACAAGCCCCACCCGCACAACCCGGCCCCCTGCCGGTTCGAGCCCGGCGGCTGAATCCAGCCAGCTTCCCTCGAGGCTCTCCGGGACGAATTGAGTCAGGTCGATGGCATTGTGGATATGCCTCACCGACGGCAGGCGCAATCGTTGCGCGGCATCTTCAGCGACCGCCCGCGAGTTGGCCACGAGCGTCACCGGTCGGACCGCCGCGGCGCGAAGCAGCGCGCCGGCGACCGGACGTGCCCCGACAAAATCATGCAGATGCCACAGAAGCGGCATCGTTCGAGGCACCGCCAATGCCGAGAGCAGGTGCGTCTTCACCCCGTTGGAGTGCACCAGGTCACAGCTCCGATCGACCAGGAGCCGGCGCAGCCGGCGCACCATCGCGGGCACTGCCGGAACCCCCGCCAGCAACCGCAACGCCACCGTCAATCGACTCCGTTCGCCGCTGTCTCCCGTGGAGGCCAGAAACTTCGGTAGCTCAACGACTTCCACGGACACTCCCAATTGCCGCAGAGCCTCGGCCAATGGGCCTTCCTCAGGCAGGATGCACATCGGATCGAACTTGCGCAGCTCCCTGCGCAAGCCGCGGATCAGGTCCAGCAGGCAGCGTTCGGCTCCCCCCAACTCTCCGCTGGCACTGAGGAATGCGACCTTCACAGATCCTCCAGGATCATCGGTCCTGCGATCAGGCCGGCGGCCTCACCGGCCGGCAAGCCGCAGGTAGGCGCTGGCGATCGTCGCCGCGTGCCCGGCCCAGGTGTAACGGTGGGCGACCTCCCGACGCGTCGGCTCCGCCGGGGGATCCACACGCCCGGAGAGCAGTCCATCCACCGTCTCGATCCACGCGTCTGCCGCGCCCGCAGGGCAGTACACTGCCGCCGGGCCGGCCACCTCGCGCAGCACCGGAATGTCGCTGGCCACGACGACGGCTCCAGCAGCCAGCGCTTCGACCAGCGGAAGCCCGAACCCCTCGGCGTCGCTGGGCAGAAGCACCAGTCTTGCGCGATGATACAGCCATGCCAGCGCGGCCCGCGAAATGTCCCGCACCTGCGTTACGCGCTCAGGAGGGAGCTGCGCCAGTTGCCGGGCCTGAGCGGTTGTCCATTGCCCACCTACCTGAATCAGCCGCAGGTCGTGAGTCGGGGAGACTGCCGCAAAGACAGTCAGCAGCAGATCAATGCGCTTGCGCGGGATACAACTGCCGACGTGCAGCAGATAGGGGCGCGCAACCAGACTCTGGATCGCCGGATCAGGCACCGGCGCGAAAAACTCCGGCGCGATTCCGAGCGGAGCCTTGACCAGCTTCGTCGGATCAATCAGCCCATACGAGAGAATCTCCTGCCGCACCGCATCGGTGGAATGGAACACCACCCCCGACTTCTGAAAGCCCTGGAGAATCCGCCGCGTCATCCTGCGGAACCAGGCGGGTCGAGGGTGCTGCCCGGGGCGCAGGAGGCAGGCAAACGTATCCAGATCGTGGCAGAACACGCCCGTTCGACCGGGGGGCAACTCATGCAGAAGCTGCGAGTAACTGTGATCGACCAGGTGGAAAAGGTCAAAACCATCGCGAAGCCCCCGGAGCCGGGTTGGATAGACCTTCATTCGATTGCGAAGCCGGTCGGCGTTGCGCGCCAGGCTGCCGTGAAACCACCGCGACCAGCGGGCGGCGAACTTCGGCAGGTGCAGATGCACCTGCAGGTCAGTGCGCGGCTGTAACTGCTCAAAGAGCATGCGGGCGCACAAATCCATGCTGGGCCAGCGTTCTTCGGCGAAATCCGCAAGAATCAGCAGCCGGGGCGGATCGCTCATCACCTGCTCCGCGAGGAATGGTCGTCCACGATCCGATCAAAAAAAGCCAACGTGCGACGGGCAATGACCGGCCAACTGAACTGCTCCAGGACGCGTTGACGCCCGGCGGCGGCCAGCTCGGACCGTTCCCGGGGGGATTCGAGCAGCCGCGCCAGCACCGCCGTGAGCGCCGCCGGGTCACCCTCGGGGATGATCACCCCTGCCGAGCCGATGACGTAGGGGATTTCCCCGCTGTCGCTGCCGATCACCGGAACCTGGCAGCTCATCGCCTCCACCAGCATACGTCCGAACTGCTCGCGCCAGTGTCGGGTTGTAAGGCTCGGCGCCACAAGGATTTGCATCGCGTTCAAGAACATCGGCACCTGATCATGCGGCACATGGCTGCAGATGCGTACGCGCCCGCCGTGCCGACTGGCCCAGGCTTGCAGCTCCGGCTCCATCGGGCCGGCGCCCACCAGCAGCATCCGCCAATCACACCGCAGCCCATCCACCGCTGCCGTCAGAATTCGCAGCCCTTTTTCCGGGACGAAGCGTCCGAGATACCCGATAACCCCAGGCCCCGCCTCCGACCAATCCAACTGCCGGAGGATTTCCCGCCCCTGCCGGGGATTCGGAGCGAATCGGTCGGGGTCCACCCCCAGGGGCGCCACCTCATGCGGGCGATCGGCGTACCCCGGCCGGTGCAGCAGGGTCTGAGCAATCGACTGCCCGCATGCCAGCCACCCGCTGGCCCGGGCGACGGTAGCGCGCTCGAAGTACCCGAACGGCGGCGGATAGCGCTTGCTCAGGTTCTGGGCCGTCCAGAAAACCATGGGCGTGCCCGGGGGCGCGATCCGTGCAATCTGCCAGCCTGCCGCAACATACGGCTCTTCCCAGGCGTGAATCAGGTCCCATCGCTCGCGGCACAGTTCTTTCAGCCGCCGCCGGTAGGTGAACAGGTGCGTGCTGCCGGGCAGGGTTACGTCGATTACCTCCAGCGCGAAGTTTGCCCCCGCCGTCGGCTGAAAGTCGATCAGCCTCCCGTCGTTGGAATTAACGAACCGGCGGGGCGCAACGACGGTGATCTGCCAGCGTCCGTCGCCGGCGCGGACCAGCTCGGCGGGCAGTTGGCGGTTGAGCGCCACAACGTAGGAATGCGCGATGGACAGAAGCTTGCGAGGTGCGTTTGGCACGATTCTTCAGCGCTCCAGCAGGACATCGAGCGTGCGATCGAGGCAGAAATGCGATTCGTAAAGCCTTCGTCCCTCTGCGCCACATTGCCGACGGCTGCTGTCGTCGCTCAGCAGCCCCGCAATCGCCTCGGCCAGAGCCGCAGGATCGGGTTCCACCAGCGTCACCGCCCGCTGATGGTTCCAGAGGGTTTCGGTGCTGCTGCCGCGCGTCGAAACCAGCGCGATTCCGGCACACAGCGCCGCCATGGCGCTGGAACGCCGCGTCGAAAGGCCATCGGGGTAGGGCTGGACCATCACGTCACAGGCCGCCAGGTGCGCCGCGACCGCCGTCGCGTCGAGCCGGCCGGTAATGATCATGCGATCCGCCAGTTCGCCGGCCCGCTCGTGCAAAGCGCCGCCGACGTCAGAAGAGGAACCTCCAATCCATAGCATCCGCGTGTCATTGTCTGCCTGCAGCACCCGTCGCACCCCCTCCGCGAGCAAATCCCGGCACAACGGATGGCACGACCCGAAATGGCCGACGATCCGTCCCCCGACCCGCGCGCGGACGGCAGTCGCAGCAACCCCATCCCGACATGGGGGAATATTGCTGGGAACCGGGGCAAGCAGAATCGGTTGATCCCTCCGCCGCAGGGGCTCGAGCATCGGACACCAGGCGGACGTGGACACCAACAGCCGTTCCGCTGCCTTCACCAGCAGGCGCGCCATCACCCGGTTGACCAAACCGATGAAGTTCCATCGCAGCGGCAGAAGTGGACCGACGGGCATGGCCACCTCGTGGAACATCACGTCCACGGGCCACCGTTGGGCCAGTCTTTCAACGGCGGCGCAGAAAGGCAGATTCATCGCTTTGAAACCGAAGGCGTGCGGGACGTATTGCACCACTAAACGTGTCCCAGTGGGAAGCGCCGCGATTTCTTCCTCCAGTTGTTGCAAGCCCCGCGGGGCAAAATGATCCGGCAGCCGATGCAACCGGACCCCGTGGTCAGCCACCGATCCATCGCACTCCGACGGCACCCACACGTGCACCGATCGTCCGCGCCCTGCCAGGCCAACCGCCAGTTGCCGGGTGTGATCGGCCACGCCGCCGGGCATCGGCGGGTATTCCCCGGTAAGAATCGCCCAAGTGGTTGCCGACATTTGCGAGTGTTCCTTCCCAATGTTTGCGCGCGGGCTCATCCCAACACGTTGAGGGATAGAGGGCAAGACCAAGGGTCGATGGAGCTGCCCTTGGTCGATGCATCGAACCGGTTCCGGGGCTTCCGCAGGTTCAACATCGATCCGAACGGCGCGCCGCAGAATCCGGTGGTGCCTGTCCGATCCGCTCGTGCCAGGTCGGCGCAAGGGTGAAGGAGAATCAGCGCCATGGAATCAACGCCGCCAACCGGCACCGCTCAAATCCGCCGCGACATCGGAAATGATCTGCTCCAGCCCGCGTCGGGGTTCATAGCCGATCAGCCGGCGGGCCTTTTCCAAGGAAGGTACCCGGCGTTGCATGTCCTCAAATCCTTCGCCGTACACTTGGCTGTAGGGAACGTGGCGGATTTCGCTTTTGCTGCCGAGCTGGCGGATGATCCGTCGTGCCAGCTCGCAGATCGAGATTTCCTGGTCGCTGCCAAGGTTGACAACCTGGCCGAAGCAGGCGGGAGTCTGAAGCATTGTGATCAGCCCTTCGACCACATCGAGCACGTGAGCGAAACATCGGGTCTGGTTGCCGTCGCCATGCACCAGCAGCGGCTCGTTTTCGATCGCCGCCGCCACGAATCTCGGCACGACCATGCCGTATTGCCCGGTTTGACGGGGTCCGACGGTGTTGAACAGTCTTGCGATGGTCACGGGCAGACGGCTTTCCTTGAAATGTGCCAGGGCCAGGAACTCATCGAGCGCTTTAGCGCAGGCATAAGCCCAGCGGTGCTTGCTGGTGGCACCGGTGAGGACATCGTCTTCCTCGCGAAACGGCACGGCGACGCCTTTGCCGTAAACCTCGCTGCTGGAAGTAATTACGATCGGTTTGCGGTGTTGGGAGCATTGCTTGAGGACGAGGTCGGTCCCGTTGACGATGGTTTCGATGGTCTTGACCGGCTGCTCCATGATCAGCCGGACCCCCACCGCACTGGCCAGATGGAACACGCGATCGCATCGTCGCACCAGCTCTGCGACCACCGGTTCGTTCAGGACGGAGTCAACCACAAGCTCCAATCGTCCATAACTCTCGGCGGCAGCGAGATTTGCGCGCGAGCCGGTGGAAAGGTCGTCCAGCACCACCACGCGCTGTCCGTCGGCCAGAAGTCGATCGACCAGATGAGACCCGATAAAGCCGGCACCGCCGGTGACCAGGATGGGACGCTGAGCCGTCACGCGCAGGTTCCTTCGTTGAGGGTCCGACGATAACACGCTTCCAGTTCCAGAAGGTGGTTTTGCATGGAGAACCGCTGCTGTGCCGCTTCGGCGCCGGTCTGACCGAGTTTGGCGGCATGTTCCGGCTGATGCGAAAGGTGTCGAATTGCCTGGGCCAGCGCCAGCACGTCGCCCGGTTCGACACAAACCGCATGGCCGCAGGCTTCGGCATATTCCGGGATGCCCCCGATTCTGCTGACGATCGCCGCCCTGCCCGCCGCTGCCGACTCGAGCGTAACAAGCCCGGCCGGTTCAGGCCACAGGGAAGGGAAGATCACCGCCCGGCTGGCGTGCATCAGCCGGAGAACCTCGTTTTCCCCAACCCAGCCGTGGAAACACGTGCACCCTCCAAGCCCCAGGCGGCAGGCCAGGCGTTCCAGACGCGGGCGCTCTGGACCGTCGCCGGCGATATCGATCTCGCATCGCACCCCCGCCTGCGCCACCGCGTGAAGCATCCAGTGGCAGCCTTTGTGCCTGACCAGCCGGCCGACGAACACGAACCGCGGGGTTCCTTCCGCCGGGGGCGCGGGCTGGGATGCCGGTGCGGGCAGCAGCACGACGTCGATCTGAGAATCCGGATAGCCGGATCGCACCATCTGGGTCCGGACGAACTGGCTGACGGCAATCGCCCGCACACGCGACAGCATCCGGCGTTCCTCCCGCACTCGACGGAAGTTGCCGGTCATTTCCCGCGGGCGGACGCTCCCGCAACGGTCGAAGACGTGTCCCCACAGGCAACCGACGGGCGAGTATGCCCGGTTGCACGCAGAATCCCGCAACCCCAGAAAGCGCGATCCACTGGGGCAGTACGGCCAGTGTCCATGAACATGTCGAACCAACGGAACCTGCGTAACCCCCTGCGGCAACAGCCCGTGGGCGTGAAGGACCTGCACCCCCTGAATTGCGGCTCCGGCAAGACCCTGCACACCTGCCAGAAGGCAAACCTCATGCCCGGCGGAGCTTTGAGCGTCAACCAGCCGGGAAACATAACGCTCCAGGCCTCCAACGCCGGCGGGATCAGGGATGAAGTGGCCGATGCGCACCGACGTATCTCCTCAGGGACGGGGCTCGGGACGATCCAGCCCAAGGCGATGGGCCATGTTCCACATTTTGTGCCGGACCGGGCCGACGTAGTGCCGCAGCACCGCGGCACGGGGATCGCACACGTCCTTCCACCGAAACTGATCCTCCACGGTGACGATGTGCAGGGCCGGGTCCAGCGCTCGCCCCCCCGAAGCATGCACCGCAAGGTGCACCATGGTCTGCTCGGTGAACCGCCGGGGGTCGTCCCGTACACGCGCGTAACGCTCCAGCGCCAGGCTCCAGTCAAGCGGACGAGTGAGCAGAAGCACGCCGCTGTTCACCGGCGGGGCTGTGGTCTGATCATCGAGCAGACGCTCGTCGAGCGATCGCTCACAGTCGATCAGGAATCCCGGGGCGTCGCCGAAACCTTGAGCCAGGGAGCTGGAACGATCGAAATACAGCACGTCTGCATCGGTGAAAAGCGTCGGCTCGTGCGGCCTCAGCGACATCAGTACCGCCAGTTTCTTGCCCAGAGGATGCTGGTTGGCGTAGGGTCCGATCGCGCGACGAACGTCGCCGGCGACGATGTCGCACCACTCGATCACCTCCGCACCGGGGCAGGCCTCCTGGAGCAACCGGGCGTCGTCCGCGTCAAGCGTGCCATCTCCAGCCACCAGAAAGCGTGCCGGTCGTCCTGCAGCACGCGCCAACGAACGCCACATGAGCACAACTTCCGCGACGTTCGGCTTTCCTGCCAGCGTCAGGACGTGAACCGGAAGTACCCGCGGATTGCCAGCAGCCGGCGGGCCCGGCTCAAACTTCTGCTGCCATCGCCGCGCCAGGCGACGCGACAGACGTGAGCCGAGCTTGGGAAACCTGAGCCTCAAGCGACTGGGTTCCTCTGGAGCGTTTCGTGAACCAGGCAGCTGAACTGGCGGGCGAGACGCTGGTAATCCCAGAGCTCTCGGTACTGCTCTCTGGGAAAGCGCAGCGCCTCGCCCCGGACAAACCAGGCTCTCAGCCAGCCGGTGAGCACTTCCGCCATCGCCTGCTCGTCCCGCGCTCCGACCAGGAAAACACCAGGGATTCCCTGCAGAAGGTCGCGGTTGGCCCCGGGCGGCAAGGCCGCGAGGATCGGAAGGTCGGTCGTCAGATAGTCATAGGTCTTGGACGAAATCCGATGGTCGATCCCACCCGCCGGCTGTCCCGGCAGCGAAAGGAACAGGCCGTCGGCGGCGTGCGCAGCCCGTATGGCATCCCGATACGGCACTTTCCCCTCGACCCGGACCAGATCCGCAATTTGTGCAGTCTGCAGGACTCGATCAATCAGGGCCGGATCATAACTGGACCCGAGAATTCGAAGGTGCACCCGGTTGCTCGCCTCTGGCACGGCACGTATCGCCTGCCGCAAGGCGCGTGCCACCGGCAGCGGCGAATGGGCGACGTAGTCAAGCCGCTTGCGGACATGCCTGCCCAGGGCGTTCAGCCCGCGCCACACCCGTCGGAGCCGGGAAACACCGCACATCTCATCAAGGCAGGCATGCCATCCCGCGAAATCTCCCAGGTAAAGGATTTCATACGTCTTGCGCTGTCCTCTGGCAGAAAGCTCCAGATCTGCCGGCAGCAGCGATCCGCAGCGGATCGTGCGGAGACGGGCGGCAGCGCGTGGGCCGTGCAGGGCCGCGACCCGGCGCATCGTTGCCTCCGTCACGTACACTGAAATCTCTGATCGCAGAA
>JAVQWE010000060.1:0-10372 GCA_033579175.1 Phycisphaerales bacterium
GGGGGGAAGGTGGGGGCGGCCATCACTGCACATCCGAAGATCGGAACAATCTCGTTCACCGGTGGGACCGCGACGGGTCGACAGGTGGCGCAATCGGCGGCGGGGCATTTCAAGAAGGTTTCCCTGGAACTGGGTGGGAAGAACCCGACGATCATCTTCGCGGATGCGGAGCTGGATGCGGCGATTCCGGTGACCTTGCGTGCGGCCTTCGCCAATCAGGGGCAGATCTGTCTGTGCGGCTCGCGAATCTTCGTTCAAAGAGCCGTGTACGAGGCATTCCTGGATCGATTCGTCGCCGCGGCGGTAAAGCTGCGCGTGGGCGACCCGCTCGATCCGACAACCGATCAGGGAGCCATCATCTCCCGGAGCCAGCTGGAGAAAGTAAAGGGCTACGTCGAGCTGGCGCGACAGGACGGCGGAGCCATCCGTCTCGGCGGGCAGGAGCCGTCGAGGATCAACGACCGCTGCGCCGAGGGGTATTTCTTCCTGCCGACGGTGATCACGGGTCTGCCGGTGGATTGCCGGGTGAATCGCGAGGAAATCTTCGGACCGGTGGTGACGATCACTCCGTTTGATGAAGAAGACGAGGTTCTCGCGTTTGCCAACGGCACGGAATATGGTCTGTCGGCCAGCGTCTGGACATCGAATCTCACCCGGGCGCATCGGGTGGCATCGAAGCTTCAGGCAGGTACGGTGTGGATCAACTGCTGGCTGCTGCGCGACCTGCGCGTGCCCTTTGGAGGCATGAAACAGAGCGGCGTTGGCCGGGAAGGGGGGGATGAGGCCCTGCGGTTCTTCACCGAAGCGAAGAACGTCTGCGTGAAAATGGGATGAGCGGCTTGAAGAAACCGCTTCCGGGGGCGGGCGGCACGCAGAAACCGGCCGGAGCAGTAGCCCCAAAGGTTCGACGGTGGCAACCGGAAGTGGTTTCGGGGAAGCGTAAAAGCAGCCGCGGGGAGGTCTTCGGCCGTCACGTTAACGGGCCGATCGTCAGAGTCCGGCAGATTCGGGCCAGCCGGACGCCAGTGAAAGGTTTTGATCATGAGCGAGCCTTTTGAGAGCCATCGCGCGCCGGAGCCGGTGGGTGCGTTTCCTCACGCCCGACGGGTGGGAAATCTGCTGTTTCTCTCCGGGATCGGCCCACGGAAGCGCGGCTCCAGGGAAATCCCGGGGGTGACGTTGGATGCCCGTGGGAACGTCGTCGCCTACGACATCGAGGCCCAGTGCCGTGCGGTTTTTGAGAATGTCCGGCTGGTTCTGGAAGACGCCGGTGCAAGCTGGAACTCGATCGTCGATGTGACGGTGTTCCTGACGGACATGAAGCGCGACTTTGCGGCCTACAACCGCCTGTACGCCGAATATTTTGCCGGCGAGGGCAAGCCCAACCCGACACGGACGACGATCGAAGTCGGGGCGTTGCCCACACCGATTGCCATCGAGCTGAAGGTGATTGCGGCGCTGTAGAGGCAGCGGCTTGCACTGAGAACATGAAATCGGAGCACTCCGTTTTTCTGGCGCGGATGATGGGAAGCCCTTGTACTTGGCCGGATGCCCGGTGGGATCGTCTGTAAGTGCAGTTCTGAAAGAGGGTTACGATTCCCTCACAGGAACCCGCGACCGGTCCGGCCGCCGAGGGGAATGCGCCTGGACCCGTCTATGGAAGCGTCGCGCCAGAATCGCTCCGGATGCGAAGGGCGCAATCGGGGGATTTGAGAGTCGGACGGGTGCCTCGGTACAACTACGACAATGACCGTGTTCGAACCCGAGGAAGACTTTGCCCGAGAGTTGGATCGCCAAGACCCCTTGAGTGAATTTCGCAATCGCTTTGCGATTCCACGTCGCCCCGACGGCAATCCCATCATCTACTTTTGCGGCAATTCCCTCGGCCTGATGCCCAAAGCCGTTCGAGACGCCCTCTCACGGGAACTGGAGGATTGGGAGCGCCTTGCCGTGGATGCCCATTTCGACGCCGCCATTCCCTGGTACCGCTATCACGAGTCCCTGCGCGATCCCTTGGCCCGGCTGGTGGGCGCACTGCCGGACGAAGTCGTGGCGATGAACAGCCTCACCGTCAACCTGCATCTGTTGATGGCCAGCTTCTACCGCCCGAGCCGCGATCGATTCAAAATCCTCATGGACGAACCTGCGTTTCCCTCCGATACGTACGCGGTACAGTCGCAGCTTCGTCATCATGGTCTTTCACCGGCTGAAGGCCTGGTGCGCATCCGTCCGGCAGGCGGCGCGCACCTGATTGAGCCGCAAGACATCCTTCGGGCGCTGGATGAGCACGGCGATCAGACTGCGTTGGTGCTGCTGGGGGGTGTGAACTTTTTTACCGGTCAGGCATTCGACATCCCGGCCATCACCCGGGCTGCGCAAGCCCGGGGTTGCCTCGTGGGGATCGATCTGGCCCACGCCGTCGGCAACGTGCCGCTCTCGCTGCATGACTGGAACGTCGATTTTGCGGTCTGGTGCTCGTATAAGTACCTGAATGGGGGTCCCGGTGCGGTGGGCGGGGCATTTATTCACCAGCGCCACGCCACAAACCCTTCGTTGCCTCGTCTGGCAGGGTGGTGGGGGAATGATCCGGAAACCCGATTCCGCATGCATCTGAACGCGGATTTTGTGCCGGTCCCGTCGGCCGACAGTTGGCAGGTGAGCAACCCCCCGATTCTGGCGATGGCGCCGGTGAAGGTTTCGTTGTCGATTTTCGACGAAGCCGGGGGCATGGCAGCGTTGCGCCAGAAGTCGATGAAGCTGACGGGTTACCTGCAATACCTGATCGACAGGATGCCGGCGCGGCAGATCACGGTCATTACCCCGCGCCAGCCGGAGCAGCGCGGATGCCAACTGTCGATGCTGGCTGAAGGCGATCCACGGGCTTTGCTCACGCGGCTGGAGTCAGAGGGAGTCAAGTGTGACTTCCGCCCGCCGAACGTGATCCGCGCCGCCCCGACACCGTTGTACAACACCTTCCACGAGGTCTGGCGGTTTGCCCGGCTGCTGGCGGCATAGCCCCCGCCGACGCGGTCAGGCACCCAATTGGCTTGCCAAACGGTTGAGGGAGGATCAGCAATTGGATTGGATGGACCTTCGGTTTGCTGGCGGGTGACGGATGGCTTGCCGACAAGAAAAATATGTGTTGATCGGCGGTGGGTTGGCGGGGGGGCTGCTGGCGGCGTATCTCGGCCAGTCGGGCTGCGAGGTGGAGCTGTTCGAGCGGCGCGGGGACCCGTCGGCGGGCAATTTTGTCGGGGGGCGGTCGATCAACCTGGCGCTGTCCACCCGGGGTATCCGGGCTCTGGAGCGGATCGGTCTGGCCGAAGAGGTCCTTCGTCAGGCGATTCCGATGCGCGGGCGGATGATCCACGATCCCTCCGGAAAGCTTCACTTCTCGCCCTACGATCGCGACCCCAACCGGTGCATTCATTCCATCGGGAGGGCGGCGCTGAACACGGCGACGCTCGCGGCGGCGCGGCGCCTGCCGGGCGTACGCGTGCACTTTCACCATGTCTGCACCGATGTCGATCTGGACAACGCCCGCGCCCGGCTCACTCACAGCCAGACCGGGCAGACCGTGGAAGTCGCCGGTCATGCGCTCTTCGGGGTGGATGGGGCGTTCTCGGCCGTCCGGCGCACCATGCAGCGGCTTGACCGCTTCGACTGTTCCCAGCAATACCTCGAGCATGGCTATAAGGAACTGACCATCCCCCCCGCCGCCGACGGAAGCTGGAAAATGGAGAAAAATGCGCTGCACATCTGGCCGCGGCGCAGCTTCATGATGATCGCGCTTCCCAACCCGGATGGGTCATTTACGTGCACACTTTTCTGGCCGTTTGAGGGTCCCCGCAGCTTTGCCACGTTGCGCAGCGACGACGACGTGCGCCGGTTATTTGAGGAAGAATTCCCAGATGCCGTGCCGCTGATGCCCCATCTGCTGGAGGAATTCCGCAGCAACCCCACCGGATCGCTGGTGACCATCCGCTGCCGACCGTGGCATTACCGGGACAAGGTGGTACTGGTCGGCGATGCCGCCCACGCCGTCGTTCCCTTCTATGGACAGGGAATGAACGCGGCGTTTGAGGATTGTCTGGTGCTGGATGAGTGCCTGAGGCGCTTTGCGCATGATCGGGCTGAGGCCTTTGAACAATATGAGCAGATGCGACGACCCAACACCGACGCGCTGGCCGATCTGGCAGTGGCCAATTTCATCGAAATGCGCGACCGGACGGCCAGCCGATGGTTCCGGGCAAAAAAGCGGCTCGATCATGCCTTGGAAGCCGTTCTGCCGGGCGTTTATCGCCCCTTGTACCAGATGGTGACCTTCTCGCAGATTCCCTATGCGGTGGCCGCCCGGCGAGCAAGGCTGCAGGACAGGATCGTTTACACCACGCTGACTGTGGCGGTGGTGGTGCTGCTGGGTTGCCTGGCGGGTATGCTGTTGGCGCAGTCCGGTTAGGCCGTGCAGACCGGGCTGATCCATAGTTCTTGCACGGCCGTCGGCGGGAGTGCTGCCTGCCGCAGGGGCACGAGCCGCCAGTCCTGGAGCCAGCCATGGCCACGCTCACCTACGCCAGTTATCTGCAACTCGAGAAGCTGCTGGAGCTTCAGCAGCCGCGCTCCAGCCCTGCGGAACACGATGAAATGCTGTTCATCGTGATCCATCAGACCTATGAGCTGTGGTTCAAGCAGTTGCTCCATGAACTTCAGAAGATCAATCGCGACTTCTCCGGCGGCGATCTCTTTGGCGCGATTCACACCTTCAAGCGTGTCCGGACCATCATGAAAACGCTCGTGGGTCAACTCGACATCCTTGAGACCATGACTCCCATGAGCTTCAGCAGCTTCCGCGATCGCCTGGAGACGGCCAGCGGGTTCCAGTCGATTCAGTTTCGTGAGCTGGAATTTGCACTGGGATACAAGCGACCGGAGACCCTGCAGTATTATCCTCCGGCCACGCCCGGTCTGGAGCGCCTGCGTCGGCGGCTTTCGGAGCGGACGGTCATCGATCACTTCTATGATTTTCTCAAATTGCGCGGGGCATCGATCCCCCAGGAATTGTTCTCCCGCGATGTTTCTCAGCCCAACCTGCCCAATGAGCAGGTCCAGCGGGAGCTGCTGCGCCTGTACAAATCATCGCCGGAGCTTTCGATTCTCTTTGAGCTGATGACCGACTTCGATGAAGGCCTGCAGGAGTGGCGTTATCGACACGTCAAGCTGGTGGAAAGAACCATCGGGGACAAAAAGGGCACGGGAGGCTCGCCGGGGGTGCCGTTTCTGGTTCAATCGCTCTTCAAGCCGGTGTTTGCCGATCTCTGGGCGATTCGACACGAGTTGTGACTTGGGGTCCTCGGCTGAAGGTGAAGCCCCCTCGACTGGGTGCGGCCGCGAGTTTTCGCGCGTTGCCCGGCAGTGACCTGTTGACGGCTTCCATCGGTATCACTGCGCCACAACCTGCAGGGGCAGGCTGGTTTCCGCCACGCGGTTGGATTGCAGATCCACCATGGTGACTTTCAAGACGTAGCGTCCAATTGTGAGATTTGAAGGGAACTTGATCAGCTTCCGCACAAAGAAGTCGCGCCGGCGGGTGCGGCTGGTGTCTGTGATCTTTGCCGGCAGGTCCTGAAACACCTGCTGGCCCATCTCGCTGAACAGCACGACTTCCATCGAGAGGTTGGTTTCCCATTGCTGGTCGGCGTTGAGCTGCGAAGAGAAATTCTCGATTTCGCAGTAGACGATCGCGGGGGTCTCGCGGTTGGCGATCAGCCTCGGGTCCATGGTTTCGTACCGGCCGAAGCCCTCGACGCGGCGCGCCAGCACCATGGTGGGCACTGTCAGTTCTGCACCGGTCTTGAGGCGCTCGGCCAGCTCGACCAGGGGAGCGATTTTCTCGGCAATCAGCAGATTGGCATCGCGCCGCAGCGTCGAGCGCAGGTTGCTCAGACCGTCCAGAACCGCCGTGACCAGTTCACGGTCCTCCTGCGGCAATGGAGCGATGGCGGCGAGATTGGGCACCTGCTCATCGCGGACAAACAACAGCAACTGATAATCGAGGTGGCTGGCGATGTCGCGAGGGTTTTCGCGGATACGCCGCGACAGCCTGCTGATCAGGCCTGCATCGTTGCCACCGGCGGATTGCAGCGAAAGCGGCAGCTCCGGGGCAGGTGTGCGTTCGGGGGTGACGGCGGCGACGGTCGGACGTTCGTTGACTTCCGACAGCGCCAAAGGCAGGTTGGCCGCGTCCGACGACCCGCCGGAGTCGGACGCTGCCCGCGGCGGCAGCGACTCTGAAGCGCTGGCAACGTGCCCGGAAGACGGGGCATCGCCCGTTGGGCCAGACACCGACCCCTTCGCCCGGGCACCACCGGCAAGGCTCGCTTCACCCTGGCCGCCCGATGCCGCTCCCGTCTTTCCCGACATCGCGGAAACTCCCTGCGGTCTCGGCGGGATTGAAGAGGCGTTCTCGGCTTCCGCGGTGTTGCCGGCCTTGGCGACGGTCGAACCCGCCGACGCCTTCTCGCCGGCGATCGGGGCGGGGGCCGGAGCATTCGGGCTTTCCGGGCTGGATTGCTGCGTTCCCAGCGACACCTGGTAGGAAGCGGGATCGATCCACTGCACGGCCGAGGCGCGCGGCGGCTCGGTGGCGCGCTGCGCCAACATCATCTCCAGAGCGCGGGCGTAGGCCTCGCTCTTGCGCCGGAGGGCTTCGATTGTGGCTTCCGAGTCGGCCGACGGACTGCTGCCTGCGCCCCTGGATTCTGCCGGCGCCCCGGACGGTTCCGCCTTCGGCCGATCAGAAATGCCTTTGGCGATCGGCCGGAGCAACTCACCCGGCGGGGCGTCGGCCGCCTGACGTGCAAGCTCTTTCTGGAACGTTTCGGTGATGGGGTCGGGCGTCGTCGGCTTTCCGTCCCGCGAAGGCCGCGCCGGCAGCGGCTGCTCGACGGCAAACGGTGAGGGCATCTGAAGACATCCGGCAGCAACGACAACCGACACAATTACGCACGCGATGACGAGAGGGCGCCTGGACATGGATTCGTCCCTGAATCGAGTGAGTTGACTGCGCGCAATCCCTTGCGACAAAAGAGATTATAAGTCCGTCACCACGGCTGACAAGCCGAGCGCCCAACCCGATTGGCTCACGCCAAGGCGGCTGCTGAGGAGGCGGCGCGGGTCAATCCTCCGCGCGCTCCCCTTCCTCGGCCATGCGGACAATTTTCGGATCGAACCGCGCCACGACCTCCACCAGATCGGTCTGCTGGGACATGACCTGCTCGATGTCCTTATACACCAGCGGATTCTCATCGATTCCCGCCGACAGAAGCTCTACCCCGCGTTCCTGCAACAGGGGTTTGATCTGACTCCAGCGGAACTTTTCCTTTGCGGCGGTGCGGCTCATGCGTCGACCGGCTCCGTGGCTGGCCGATTCCAGCGCCTCGGGCGACCCGCGCCCGCGCACCACGAATGCTGGCGACGCCATGCTCCCTGGAATCACCCCCAGCACGCCGGCCCCGGCGGGGGTCGCGCCCTTGCGATGGACGATCACCTCGCGGCCGTCGTGCGTCTCCTTCCAGGCGAAGTTGTGGTGATTTTCCACGCCCGCAATCACTTGTGCCCCCAGAGCCTTGGCGATCCGACGATGAATCACCGCATGGTTCGCCGACGCATATCTGCCCATCAGGTTCATCGCGGCCCAGTATTCCTGCCCCGCTTCGCTGTCCAGATCGAGCCAGGCCAGGCGCTTCAGTTCCGGCGGGAGACCGGCCCGAAGCTTCATGGCGAGGTTGGAATAGTGGCTGGCAATCATGGCCCCGGTTCCGCGCGAGCCGCTGTGGGAAAGCAACGCCACGTAGGTTCCGGGCGGCAAAGACAACAGCGAACCCGCCGGCGCCGGACCGGTTTCGCCGCTGGACACTTCGGTCGGTGGAATCGTGAGGATGCCGAACTCGACGAAATGGTTGCCCGAGCCGCTGCTGCCCAGCTGCGGCCAGGCCTTTTCATCCCGCAGTTTGCGCGTGAGCGGCGTGATCGACCAGTCTTCGTCCATCACCTCATGTTCATTCGGGCGGCGGAAGGCTGCCCCTGCGCCAAAGAGCGTTTCCCGGCGGAGTGCGTTCACCAGCGAATCCCGCCATCGCTCCAACTGATCACCGGGGATCTCAAACACGCTCAGCTTCATCCGGCAGGCGATGTCCACCCCCACGGCGTAGGGGATGACCGCGTTTTCTGTCGCCAGAACCCCACCGATGGGCAGACCGTAGCCCGGGTGGGCATCGGGCATGAGCGCTGCGCGCACCGCCACCGGGAGGCGCACCGCCTGCTGAAGCTGCTCGACGGCGGTCGGTTCCAGGTCGCTTCCCCAGATGCGATAGGGCGCGGGCGCCTCCCGCTCAACCCAGTGTGGACGATCCCCTTCCTCCATCACCGCTGCCGACAGCTCCCCCAGGAGCGGGTCGGAAAGATACGCCCGGGGCGATTGCTGCACCGACTGCAGAAGGGCCAGCGCCTGCTCTTTCCCTTTCTGCTTCACCAGCCGCTTGGCGACGCGCAGCGCCAGACCCACCAGTGGCCCCTCCGGAAATCCAAGTTGGGTGATGTCACGGCGGGTCATCGGCGGTTTGCGCGCATGATTCACGAAATCGTCAACTCCGGGCCGGACTGCAGCAGGTTGCGTCGGCTGACCTCCCCGGCCACCCGTCCCACGATGGCTTCCAATGCCTGCCGCAGGGCAGGGTTGGTCTGGAAATTCGCCAGTGGCGTGCCCGCATCGCTGTGGATGCGCAACTCGGGGAACATCGGAAGCTCCCCGAGAAACGGCACGGCCAGCCTTTCGGCGGCCGCCTTGGCCCCGCCGCGGCCGAACAGGTCGTGAATTGAGCCATCCGGAAGCGGCAGATAGCTCATGTTCTCCACGATTCCCAGGATCGGCGCGGCCAGTTGCTGAAACATCCGCACCGCGCGGATGCAATCATCCAGCGCCACCTGCTGCGGCGTGGCGACGACCACGGCGCCGGTCAGCGGGAGCAACTGGCACAGCGTCAGCGGCACGTCGCCGGTTCCGGGGGGAAGGTCAACGATCAGATAATCCAAGGCGGGCCAGGCGGTGTTATCCAGCAGAAGCTGCTTGAAAGCGCCATGGGCCATCGGCCCGCGCCAGATCAGAGGCTTGTCCTGCTCCACCAGATTTCCGATGGTGATGGCATGAATCCCGTGCACCGCGAACGGGACGATCTTCATCACGCCATCGGTCTTCGTGCTGGGCACCATCTGCCCTTTGATCCCGAGCATCGTGGGGATTGACGGGCCGTAAATGTCGCCATCCATCAGCCCCACGGCCGCCCCGCAGCGCGCCAACCCTACCGCGAGATTGACAGCGACTGTGGATTTTCCCACGCCGCCCTTTCCAGCCCCGACTGCGATGATGTTCTTCACCTGTGGCAGGGGGCGTTCCTGCTTCACTTGAGGACCGCGGGTGGTGGCAGTGAAGCGCACCGTGACGTTCTCGGCGCCGATCCGCCGCAACGCCACAGTGATGTCGCGCTCGATCACATCCTTCAGCGGACAGGCGGGGGTGGTCAGCTCCACGGTGAGCTCGACATTCTGACCCTCCGCCCGGATTTCCTTGACCATGCCGAGGGTGACGATGTCCTTGAACAGCTCCGGGTCCTTTACCGTCCGCAGAGCCGCTGCAATCTGTTCGTTGTCGAGTGGCATACCGCAATTATAGGGCCGGCGGTCAGTGGGCTACAGCGGCGTGAGCAGCCCGCAAGTTCGGCGGAAGCGGAAGGCGGGCGATTGACCGTTTTTGGCCGGTGGATCGCCTGCTGTACAATCCGCCTGTGTCGCATCTGCGCGCCGACATTCCCGGGAATCTGCACAACGTTGGATTGAACCTTCACCCCGGACCGGAAGACGACGGTTGGCGGAATCCCCCGCCGGTCGTACTGGCCGACGGAACGATTGCGCAATTGCTGAAGGATGGAGAGGCGCTGCGCGAGGCGTATCAGGCAATCGCCAACGCGCAGCGCATGGTATGCCTCGAGGTCTACATCTTCGGCTCGGACGAGACAGGTCGGGCCTTTGCGGACCTGTTGTGCCGCTGCGCACAGGACGGGGTTCGAGTGTATGTGAGCTGCGACTCTTTCGGGTGTCTGTGGACGGATCGGGCGATCTTCCGGCAGATGCGCGAGGCCGGGGTGCGCGTGGAGGAATTCCACCCCATGCGCCCGTGGGAATGCCGCTACAGCTGGCGCCCGGCCAACCGTGATCATCGCAAGTTGCTGGTGGTGGATGAACAGGTCGCCTGGCTGGGGGGAATGAACATCGGAGATGAATACGCCGGACCGTGGGTCGTCGGGGCCAAGGCCCTGCA
>JAVQWE010000061.1:0-10364 GCA_033579175.1 Phycisphaerales bacterium
TTCTTCAACAGCGATGAAACGCTGATGACCCCAGGCTCTGATTATGGCTCGAACCCCCTTTCCGTCGGGTTCGATGGAACGAATGCCTACGTCGGGGGGTACCACTCGGACACGGGCACGCTCGCATCCTTCAAAGCCGGAATCGTCCAGGTGGCGGGCGTGACCGGGTTGTCGCCCGTGGTGAACCCGATTGCCGGGTCGGTCTTCACCATCACCCAGAACGCCCGGGGAATCGATGCCATCGCCTGTTTTGGTGGCGACATCTATTTCCTCCATGACAACTCGGTTCTCACCGACTTTGTCCGTCGCATGACCCCGGCCGGCACCACCGTCTGGCAGACTTCCCCCCCTGCCTCGCAGCGCATCGGTCATATCGCGATCGATCCGCGCGGCGGAGCCGGGGGCACTCCTGCCTTGGGGCTGGTGGCGCGCGGCAGCGGAAGATTGCAAAGCCTGGAACTTGCCACGGGAACGCCCTTCTTCACCCAAAGCGGGGGAGCGAATCCGGGGCCTCTGATTACCACGACACCGTCGCTGCAATTCGCGATGCGGGGCCTGTCCTTCAGCGCCGACGGTGATATTGCTTACACAACCGATCGCGGCGTTGCCTACGGCGACCGAGCCGGTAATGCCAGCTTCACAAACCTTTCCGGAGGGGCCGGAGCCACGGCTTCCCTCCAGAAAACGCCATTCCTGGACAACGTCGGCAACGCCGTGGCGATCCTCGAGAATGCCGGTGCAGGAGGCTTGAAGCTTCTGGCGACAGCGCAGCGCGTCGGCGGATCCGCCACGCTGGGCTTCAATGGAACATTCACTTCCTCCACTGGCGTGGTCTCGGGCTTCGACGCCCGTTGGGTCCATCTGCGGAACCTCGACGGCAACGTGACCGGGCTGACACAAACCCAGCTCTTCGGCGATGAAGATGGCATTGGCACGCAATATTCCGGCGAAGTGAAGAACTTCGCGTCGGCTCTGGATGCCAACGGCAATCCGATCCTGCTGGTGCTCAGCTTTGCCGACAAGCGGCTGGACGTATATCAGCTTGAACCCACCTGGAACAGCAGCGGCGGCGGGAATTGGGAATCTGCGGGGAACTGGTTCAACGCCACAGTTCCGAACAGCGCTCTGCTGAACGCGAAGTTCGGGTCGGCCATCAGCGCCAATTCCACGGTGAACGTCGTCGGTCCCAAGACCACGAAGAACCTGAAATTCGACAACGCCGCAGCATCCTACACGTTGAACGGCGCGACGATCACCCTTGCGGCACCCGCGGGGGTCCGGGGGCAGATCACGAACATTGCCGGCAGTCACACTGTCAAGAACGCCATCGCGCTGCAGGCGGATTCCGATCTGCGGGTCAACGGCGCTGCCGACACGCTGACACTTGACGGCGGCATCAGCGGGCCGAGCCATGCGCTTGCCAAGCTGGGCGCGGGCACGGCGACCGTCCGGAACGTCCGGGTTGATACTCTCGATGTCAGGGCGGGCACGGTGCGAGTCCTGCCAACAGGTGGCAGTGATGGCGTGAGTGTCGTTGGCTCAAACTTCCTCATTGCTAATGACGGCATGGGCAATTACAGCGCGTCGTTTGATGTCAGCTCCAACGCCTTGATCTACCGTGGCACCCAGCAGGCCACCGTGGTGAACGCGCTGGTCGCGGGCCGTGCCGGTGGCACCTGGACGGGGGCCGGCTTCCGAAGCTCGGCAGCGGCGGCGAACCCCTCGACCCATGCCGTGGGCTATGCCACGGCAGCGGAAGTGAATCTGACCAGCTACCTGGGAATCCCCCTCCTGCCGTCGGACTCGCTTTTCCGCTACACCCGGCTGGGAGATTCAAACCTCAATGGCACGACCGAGCTGGGTGACTTCGCGCTTCTGGCGGCGAACTTCAACCAGCCTGGGCGATGGTTCACGGGTGACTACAACCTTGACGGCTCCGCCGACCTGAGCGACTTTGCCCTCCTGGCGTCAAACTTTAATCAGTCGGTTGCCCAGCTGCCCCGTTCCGCCGTGCCGGAGCCGGCCACGTTGGGCAGCGTGGCAGTTGCGGCGGTAATGCTGCTGGTGCGAAGGCGGCGATAAGAGCCGGCCCGATCTGGGGATTGCCGAGGTCGGCCCCGTGGTAGACCTGACGGCATGGGTAGGCAGGGGCACAGGGTCGTCTGGCACGCCTCGTTGGGCGTGCAAGTGCGGCGGTCCAGGGGTTTATGGCCGCTGGCTGGGGGGAACCTGCATCGAATCAGGGTCGATCTTCCGTTGTGCATCCCTCGGCCAGAGCACAAGGTGGTAGAAGATCGCCATGATCCCCCCGCCGACCAACGGACCAACCCAATACACCCAATGTTGATCCCACAATCCGCCGGCCACCAGAGCCGGACCGAACACCCGGGCCGGGTTCATCGCCCCTCCGCTGATCGGACCGATCGCCAGGATGTCGGCTACCACGGTCAACCCGACGGCGAACCCCCCGACATTTCGCGCCCGTGGGTCGGCCGCCGAACCCCAGACCGCGAAGACAAGCAGACCCGTTGCAATGATCTCGGCAAGAAGGACCATCCCCGGGGTGAACACTGAAGGGTCGAATTTCGGGGTGCCTTTGGCGACGACGGCGGCGGATTCCTCATCCGCTCCGAGGAGCACGTAAACCGCTAGCGCGGCGGCGGTGGCGCCGGCGAGCTGGGCAACCACATAGACCAAGGCGGATATGGGCTTGATCTTGCCTGTGACCAGAAAACCGATCGTGACGGCCGGGTTGATATGCCCCCCGCTGGTGGGCATGGCGGCGGTCACGGCTACCGACAGCGCGATCCCATGGGCCAACGCGACCGCCAGAAGTCCGACGGCGGCCTCCGGACGGCTCGGGGCAAAATGAATCGCCAGAATCCCCACGAAACAGAGCAGGAAGGTTCCAATGAACTCGGCGGCGGCAGCGGCTGGCAGTCGGACGGTCATTTCCAACCCTTTCGATCGAATCCGAGCAGGCCACGGTAGCGTAAACTTATGTAATTTCGAAATTTAGAATGGGTGTGCAACATTCCGTCGGAATGCGGATGTAAATTTCGAAAACGGGTTGAACCTTTGTGGGATTGAATCGTAAGATGAGGTAGCACGATCCTCCTTCCCTGGGTGCCGTGGGATGCCGAGAGGCCCACGGCACCTTTTTTGTCAGGCGAATTACACTTCGGAGATTGGGATTGCCATCCATCCGTCGGATGTTCGCTCGATGCGGACCGCGTGTGCTCCCGCCGAATCCTTCAACGTGAAAGCCTCCGGCTCGCCTTGCGGCCCGGGGTGTGCCAGGCACTCACCGGCGGCAACCCTCCTGACCTGCCCGCGCCCGCCGCTTATTGGACCTTCCAAGGTCAGATACTCCCGGCGGTGATCCTGCACACGCTGCAAGGGCTGACACGTCCGAATGGGCCACGCGCCGGCGTGGAAGCTGATCAGGGATGGCGCCGCCTCTTGAGGCTCCAGCAGAATGTCGTAGTGCGTCAATCCCCAGCCGCTGTGGCGTAAGACGACAAACCGCATGAACCGATCCTGATCGCCTGCCCGTCGAAACTCAAGAGAGGGCAACCGGGGTGACGCCTCAGCGAATCCAGAAGCTCGCGGCATCGCGAGGGACGTTCTCTACCACGATCAGAGGGCGTAGCCGTGTTCCTTTCATGGGTCCTTCGACGCACTCCCCGGTGAACGTCCAGCCGCTGCCGGTGTCCTCATCGAGCAACGGCGCGTTCCGTCGGCCGCGCTCGCGATTGAAGACAAACCGCGGAAAAAGGTCCTGGTCGATCCGTCGATCGAAGGCAACCACCCGTCCGAAACCCCCTTCCCGGCACACCAGCGCCGCCGATGTGCCCCGGAAGACGTTGACGGGCTCTGTCTGGATGTCGCGAGTCGGGACAACGATCGGCGGATCAGTCTCGAGGTAAACGACGGAATCCTGATCCGATGGAAACGACCTCTCGCGGGCAAAGGCCGCGTCGGGTTGCAATAGAACGAAGGTGCCGGGGTGCTGCTGTTTCCACGTTCCCCATCGCGTCAGTGAAGCCGGCAAACGTTGCCCAAACCCCGTGATCGCGCCGCCACCGGGCTGGCGAAGCGTCAATCCGTCAAAGAACTCTCCGAGACGTGCATGGAACAGAAACAACACGCCGTGCAGCTCAGCGACGATCCGCAGATCGCGCCCGCGGATCAGGCGATCAACCACGCAGGCCGAGGCGACGCCACTGGAGGGCGAGAAAATGACGATCAGCCGGCGATCGCGCTCCGTGACCACAACCACGGGGGTCCGATGCAAAGCCGTCAAGGGAAAAGCCATCGCGTGCCCGTCGGAAACCACCCCCAGTACCCAGGCGCTCCCCTCAAGCCAGTCCGCTTGTGACGATCGCACGAACTTCGGCTGATCGTCCACCTTCCCCAGCCTCGCTGGCGCCAGCACGAAGCCCCAGCCCAGCAGTCCCACAATCGGAATAAGCCCCAGCAGCCACCACGCCTTCCGCCGGCCGGCAACTACCAGCCCAACCAGCCCCAGCCCGCCCGCCAGCGACGTCAGCAGAAGCAGGCTCTGTGCCCGGTGCAGGAACCGGATGATCGCGGTTCCCTCGCTTAACGCCAGGAGAATCGGCTCCCGTGAGAACGCCAGCGCCGCCGCGGCAGAGATCGCCCCGAAGATGAGCAGCAGAGGAACCACCTTCCGCAGGACAATAGCGTCTGCACAATGTGGCTCAAAAGCGCCCGCTTTACCCCGGGCTGTTGAGGTCGCAGGCTGGATTCGATATCTCTTGCTGGCTGGATGTCCGTTATCGCCTCCGTGCAGCGCCTTTCCAAGATTTACCGCAAGCCGGGCACTCAGGTGGAGGTTGCGGCACTGCGCGATATCTCGGTGGACCTGTATCGGGGCCAATACACCGCCATCATGGGCGCCAGTGGAAGCGGCAAAAGCACGCTGATGAACGTGCTGGGCTGTCTCGATCGGCCCACGAGCGGCAAATACATTCTCGACAACCAGGACATCAGCACATTGGCCGACGATGAGCTTTCGGAAATCCGCAGTCGTCGCATTGGCTTCGTTTTTCAGCAATTTAACCTGATCCAGCAGCTTACGGTTCTGGAGAACCTGGAAGTCCCCATGTTTTATCTGGGGATCCCTGCGGCCGAACGAAAACGCAGGGCGCTTGAGATGGCCGCCAAAGTGGGGCTGGCCGACAGGGTTTCGCATCGACCGATGGAGTTGAGCGGCGGGCAGCAGCAGCGTGTCTGCATTGCCCGGGCCATGGTGAACGATCCTCTGATCATCCTGGCCGACGAGCCGACCGGAGCACTTGACAGCCGCACCGGAGCCCAGATTCTTGACCTGTTTGACGAGCTGGTGAACGCCGGCCGCACGATCATCCTCGTCACTCACGACCCGTCTGTGGCTGCCCGATGCCAGAGAGTGATCACGCTTCACGACGGCCACATCACCTCCGACCGGCTGAACGATCGTGCCGTGAGCGTCGCCGCCTCCGGATGAGCTCACTGCTGTTGGCCGACCGCTCGACAGACCCTTACCAGCCGGCATCCGAGGGGGTCGACTGCCGTGCGTCCTGCCGAGGGGAAAACAGGTTCTGATCCTGCGATGGTAACTGTTCAATGCTGGCTGGTTGCCGGAACCGGTTTCAGCGCTTGCGGAATGGATGGCATTGGAATATAGCTCCCGCAGATGGATCGGGCCGCTGCCATGGATTGTTCCCCAATCGCTCAATTTTCCCCGCCGCTTCGACGCCCTGATGCCACTGTTGCTCAGGCGGTTCGGCTGCTTTTTTTGTGCGGGGGATTGATGACCAGCTTTGTTGCCGCCGGGTGCGAAGAGCCAACCGAGCTGCCCGCGCCGGCGACAGCGCCGGCGGAACCGGCTGACGAACCGGCCATCCGCAGGCCAACCACGCAGCAGCTCGTCGAAGGCAGGTGGAAGACCGTCACTCTCTCTGTGCTACCGATCACGCTCGAGGTGCCCGAATCGTGGCAGCAGTCGGCGTTCAGTGAATCAGGCCTTCTGACGCTGGAGGGCTGGACCCCGTCGGGCGAAGTGCAACTTCGCTTTTCCGCGCGGCCACCCCTGACGGCCGACAAGTTTGAAGGGTTCGTGAATGGCGCTCGCAAGGCCATGGAGGCGCGGGGGGATCGGAAGCTTCGATTCGAGCTTCACGAGAAGCCGGGCTTCAAGGTGCTCGAGCAACAGTTCTCGGAGGAACGACGAGCCATGCTCGCGACCGACGCGGCCGGCAACCTCGTGGAGATGGAGGGCACTCCCCTGAAGTGGAGCTTTCTGATCTTCCTGCCGGATGCCGAAGGCTATAAGTCCTATGAGTTGGGCTTTGTCGAGTTGTCGCTGGAACACTACGAGCGGGACAAGGAGTTCTTCCAGCGTGTGATGAGCAGCCTTCGCCACGACGGCGCGGCTTTGCCTTCGAGCCAGTTCCCGCGATGAAAACTTCAGGCGCCACGACTCCATGCCGCCGGTGACCCGCTTGGCACCGTCTCCGACCGGGGCTTTGCATCTGGGAAACGCACGCACGTTCCTTGTCAACTGGCTGCTGGCCCGCCAACAAGGTTGGAGAATCGTCCTGCGGATTGAGGATCTGGACAGCCCGCGGGTAAAGCCAGGGGCGGAAGCCTCGGTGCTGGAGGATCTCCGGTGGCTTGGATTGGACTTCGACGAAGGGCCGATCCGCCAATCAGACCGCCTCGATCGATATCGCGCTGCCGTCGACCGGCTGCTGGCCGAAGGACGGGCTTATCCGTGCGTCTGCACCCGTCGAGATGTGGAACGTGCTGCCAGCGCCCCCCATGCCGAGGACGGTGCGACCATCTACCCCGGAACCTGCAGAGACCGGTTTGAGTCCGTCGCCGCTGCCGAGCGATTTGCCGGCCGCGGGGTTGCGATTCGCTTTCGCGTCGACAGCGAGCCCATCGAATTCCTCGACGCGTTTGCCGGCTTTCAACGCTTCGACCCGGAACGGCAACTGGGTGATTTCGTCATCGGCAGGTCGGATGGCTCGGCCGCATATCAGATGGCGGTGGTTGTGGATGATGCCGAGAGCAACGTCACCGAGGTGATCCGCGGAGATGATCTGCTCAGTTCCACCCCGCGTCAGATTCTGGTGTATCGGGCCTTGGGGAAGCCGCAGCAGATTCCCCGGTACACCCACCTGCCGCTGGTTGTGGGTGCTGATGGGCGTCGTCTGGCGAAGCGGCACGGCGATTCGCGGGTGGAATCCTACCGCAGGTGTGGGGTTCCTTCGGAACGAGTTCTGGCGCTGCTGGCTCGTTGGTGCGGAATCGACACAGGGGATTCGGTTACAGCGCAAGGGCTGCTTAACCGGTTCAATCTCACCCATCTGCCCCGGAACCCGATCCTGTTCACTCCCGAATGCGACAAGTTCCTGCGGGAGGGTGCGGGATGAGCGAGTTCCTCGAGCATCGATACCTCCGCATCATCCGGGGGGACGCCCGGGGGTTCGGACCGACGCTGCTTCGGGCGACGCTGGCGTTGCTGGAACCGGGGTATGGCTGGGGCGTCGCGTTACGTAACTTCGTGTTTGATCATGGGTTACGGAAAATTCATCACCTGCCCAGACCCGTGATCAGTGTCGGCAATCTCACCACCGGTGGCACGGGAAAGACTCCCGTTGTGCAATGGCTCAGTGCGAGACTGCGTCAAGAGGTTCACGCGCCTGTGGGCATCCTGATTCGCGGATACCGAAGCTCCGACGGAATGAGCGACGAGGCCACCCTGCTCGCTACGGATGCCGCGCGAACCGCGCCGGTGGTGTGCGCCGGGGCCGATCGCGTCGCTTCGGGGCTTCGGATGCTGCGGGAGCATCCCTCGATCGCAGTGGTGGTCATGGACGACGGCTTTCAACACCGCCGCCTGCACCGCGACTTTGACCTGGTGCTGATCAATTGCAGCAATCCATTCGGGTACGGGCGGTTGATTCCCCGCGGCTTGCTGCGCGAACCGCTGCGTGCCCTGCGCCGTGCCGATGCGGTGCTGCTGACGCACGTAAATCGAGTGCCGCTCGAGACTTGCGCATCACTCCGGCAGCGGATCCGAGCGTTCTGCGACGCACCGGTATTCGCCTGCCGACATGAGCTTACGCGGGTCGAGTTTCAGGACCGGACCCATCCAGTCGGCTGGCTGCAGGGACGCCGAGTTGTCGCATTCGCCGGAATCGGCCATCCGAAGGGCTTCCGCCAGTGTTTACTGGAGGCAGGCGCCATCGTCGTGGGGACACGGTGGTTTCCTGATCACCACGCGTATCGCAGAGACGATTTGCGGGAGATTCAGGACCTGGTGCGCGAAAAGGGCGCTGAGCTGGCCATCACGACCGAGAAGGACTTTGTCAAATTACACGGGTTTTCGGAGGAAGAATGCGCGCAGGTAGCCTGCGCCCCGATGGCGATCCGCTTTGAGAATTCCGACGAAAGCGCGCTTTTGGCAAGAATTCTGGCGCGAATCCGCCCACAGGCCCGGGGGGAGGATAGAAAAAGGCCGCACGGAGGAGGGTAATTGCCGTGCGGCCTGGCGGAGGAGGAAACGAGGACCGTCAACGTTCCCAGAGCAGATGAATCATGCGGAGAGCCTGTTAAGCTGCGATTCGAGCTCTTTCGAATTCCTGTTGGCTTTCCATGCCAACCGATTCAGCCTCAGGCACAATCAGGACGCTATTCCAGCCGAACCGGCCGAGCTCCACGCCGAACGCGGCATAATCAGTAAACCAGGCACCATCCGCCCGGTATCGAAAGCGATATTCACCGGGTGGCAGCTCGGCGTCGAAAATCCACCAGCCCCTTCCGGCATTCCGCATTTCCAGTGATCCGCTCCAGCGATCGAAGTCGCCGGCGATCGTCACCCGCGACGCTCCGGGGCGAAAAAACCGGAATTCCACGCGCCCATCTTCCCGTATGCTGACCATGACTTGCGTCCTCGCTCCTGAGAGAACAAACTGCGTGCCAAGCGGCAAATCCTCCACGGCCGGAAGACACCTGCGGGAAGCAGTCGGGTGAAAAACCCTGCTTCTGCAGAGGAAATCGGGCAAAACGCAGGTGAAGTTAATTTGGGTAATCTGAAAAATGCATTGTCCGGTTGAAACGTTAACTGAACCGACCTGTTTACGAACTCGGCAACCCGTCGGTCGATGCTCAGGGAATACGCATCGAACCACCGGGACAACCCCACACTCCCCGTGCGATCATAAACCCTTATTTTACCTCATCTTATCATTCGCGGGAATTCTGAGCTTCGTCGGCTGTGGGGGTGCCGTCCCACCGGCGGGAAAACCTTCTCAGCCGGCCCCCACGACCACCTCTTCCGCGCGGACCAACCCCCATGGAGAACAGGCGAACCCCAGCCCGCGCGTCCGACCGGTCAACCTCAACAACCTTGCCTCCCCGGCAGCTCAGGAGGCCGAAATCGAACTCTCGGCTGCCAAGAACGAGACCGTCAGTTTCGCCTTGCAAGTAGGTGCATTGCCACCCAGCTCCGACCGGCGGGCTTTCAGCCTGCGGATTCGCCCGCCTGCGCGGGATGAGCAGATCAGCCTCGACCCCGACCGATTCCGGGTCTATCAGATCCTGCCCATGCCGGTGGATGTAAACCGGGCAGGTTACGTGCGTCACACGGGGCTTTCGGGAGATCGAACCACCATGCCCCGTGCCTTGTTGCCCGTCACGGCGGATCGAGGGATCATCAACCTTTCTTCGCTGCGAAACCCGGCCGACCCGCTGAATCCATCTTCGCGATTCCTCGGCAGCGGGCAACCCGCGATGATCTGGGTTGACATCAGAATCCCCCCGGAAACCCCTCCCGGCGATTTCCGCTTTGCCGTGGAGCTGAATGACACCCGGACCAGCGCCATTTCCTCGGTTCCGGTCCGTTTAACCGTCCATGATTTTGTTCTACCCGACGAACGGCACCTGGTTCTCTGCGGGCTGATTGACTGGTCTGCCCTCACGCGCAACTTCCCGGACAGGTTTGAGTCGGTCCGACCTATGCGGCTTGGGCGGGGCTTGCCGGAGTTCGCCCGGACCATCGATACACTCGACAAGCTCGTTCTTCTGGCACAGGAACATCGGCTGGTCGTCAATTTCTCGCGGCTGCAGCCCGTGGTGAAATGGCCAGCCGGCAAACCGCCGGAAATCAACTGGAGTGCTTACGACCAGCTTGTGGCGCCGTGGCTCCGCGGCGAAGGATTTGCCGACAAGGTACCCTTGGGGTTCTGGCTGATTCCAACTCCTGATTTTTTCAATACTTACGACCCGCAATCGCGGGGGGAATACCTTGAGCAGGCGGCGGCGCATTTCTCGCAGTTGGATTGGATGCC
>JAVQWE010000062.1:0-10264 GCA_033579175.1 Phycisphaerales bacterium
CATTCCGTCCGGAGCGAGCGCGCGACCTCGTGGGTGTCTTTTCCGCAGGAATCGGGGTCGAAGACGATCTGTGTGATCCCTGCGCGATCGCGCAGGTCAATGAACACCAGCCCGCCATGGTCGCGGTACGAGTCGACCCAGCCGGCCAGTTTCACGGTTTTCCCGATGTCGCTGCTGCGCAGTTGCCCGCAGGTGTGAGTGCGGAACCTGGTCTGGATGTATTCCATGGTCATTTCCAGCATGCTTGCGATTCACGATTGCCGATTGCCGAATGCCTGTTGCCTGCCCGGGAAGCCCTACATATGGTGGTGCGGCTGCAGGGATACACAAGGGGTGGGGCGCGGAGCGGTGTTCCGTCACGTCGGAACCCTGTTCACCGCGCCAATCTATCGACGTCGGCCAGCCTTTGGCGGCGAAATGCCATGGCAAGAGATATATCGGCAATCGGATGGTCCGGCAAATCGACCGGTCACCGAATTGGGGAATCGGCCAATTCTTCAAGCCCCTGCGTGCCCCTGAAGGGGCAGATTCCCGCACATTGACCTTCAACCTGCAGATGTCGTCCCGATTCCAGCCGATGGGCCAGGCCGGATTGCTGGCGTCCGAAATTGCACCCCGGCAATGCGGACAGAACTAGTTCCATTCCTTGGCCAGCCAATCCCGAAGCACCTGCTCGGCCGGCTTGCCCTTGGGGGTATAACCACGGTCTGAAGGCCCGAAACCGACAGGGTCCCACACCCAGATGCAGAACCCGCCGAGTTCCCGTCGGCCGTGCCACGCCTGAAAGAACCCCTCATACAGCTTCTTCTGGAGCTCCAGGTCGGTGGGGGCCGCGTCTTCGTCCTGCGTGTAATCCCACGGTTCGGAAGCCATGTTGGCCATGCTGCACCAGCCCACCTCCAGAAGCAGAATGGGCTTATTGACTTTCTGCTGGAACCGGAACAGCTCGCTCTGGATTTCCCGCCATCGGGCGACGATCTGCGGCACGGTGACGTTCCGGTCGCTGCCCAGCGACCAGTAACTGTTCATGCCGATGAAATCGAGTTGATCCCAGAATTTTACGTGGGTGTAGTGATCCCAGTTGCTGGAATAGGTCAGAGGTCCCTGAAAGACCCTCCGGACCTCGCTGATCGTCCGCCGCCACTCAGGAAGGTGAGTCTCCCCGTGGGTGCTGATCAGTTCCGATCCGACGACGAAGACATCCACGCCGTTACCCTGGGCAATCCAGGCAAAATGGGTGAGCATCTCGCGGTAGCTTCGCCACCACTCGGGCCAGCCACCACTGTTCTCGCTGGGCTGGATGCGCCCCCGCCACTCGTTGCCTCGAGGGTTGTCCAGCAGCACGATGGGCATGAGGATGACGCGCAGGCCGCGGTCTTTCGCATGGCGAATCAGCTTCGCCAGCTGGTCCACGGTGGGGGTCATCCGCAAGTCGAGGTAGATTCGGGCCGAGGCGCCGTTCTCCTGCCGCGCATCGACCACGAGTTTGACCGTGTCGGCGCCTAGCTCGGCGATCTCGTCAATGCATCGTTCGTATTTCTCGATCCAGTCCGTCCGCTGGATCTGCAGAACCACCCCGCGGTACGGCAGTCCGGCAGGCGCAGTCGCTCGCACACCGGCTCGCGGCTCGTCACCGGCCACCGGCGCCAGCAGGCCCACAGCCTGCAGACCGCACCCCACACTGAAGGCATACACTCCAAGAGCCAGCAGCACCAGCATCCACCGAAACATGGCCGGGGATCATAGGGTCTGGTGGAAAAATGTCATCCACCGGCACATCCGGCAAGGCCGAATCCGCGCTGGAACCGCCACGAAGGTCGTCTGGTTTCTTCGTTCAGGAAGGGACAGCCTGCGTCAGCACAGGCAGTCTGCCTGCGGCGCGAGGGCGCGCCGGTTCGGCCCGGCCGGAAAACGCACACAGTTTTCAGGTGGGGATCTGTGCCTCCGGCCGCTCAACCACAGCCGGTTGAGGCTCCGCGGGAACTTCAACCGCCGCCGACGCTCGTGCCCAGGGCAGCGAGCCCAGCTCCGAGGGCAGGAGATCGCGCTCGAAGCAGTCGTGCAGGGCCAGATCCAGCCCGCGGATGACGATCATCGAGTCATCCCCGGCTTCGATTCGGCTGCGCAGGTGTGCCGGGAAGACGGTAATACCCCCGGGGGACTGCTGCGCTGTCACGGCACAGAGGGTATGCGGCAGCGCAGTGCGGGCATGACAGGCGACGGTCTGACCCCCGCGAGTGGCAGCGACGGATTGCCAGATTTTCTCGTTGCGGTCCACGTTGGGGTTGCCGTAGTTCTTCACGGTGCCGTCGTTGAAGCGGGCGACAAACGCCCCGGAAGCATCGGCGTTGTACTCGACCGTGGCATTCTCGAATTCGTAGAGAGCCAGCGGTCCGATACGGTCGGCCATGGCATGGGTGGTGTAGAACAGAATCTCTGCGCCACAATCGGTGAACACGCGCAGCGCCGCAGTATCGTAATTCTCGATGTCGTTGGCGCGATACAGCTCTGCCTGCACGCTGACGGGATTCGCCGCCGAGTCGCGGGTCTTCCCCAGGACATACAGCATGTTGTGCAGGTAGTGGGCGGTGGCATTGTTGACGGGGCTGTCGAGCACGTCGTCCCCGCGCGGGGTTTTGATGCGTCCAGCCCAGTCGTTGCGATTGAAATAGGTAAGCCCGCGCGGAAACGACACCAGCGACTTGAGCCTGCGTGGTTTGCCCAGATTGCCACGAAGCACATCATCCTTAAGGGCCTGCACGGCGGCGCTGAACGACCACTGGTAGCCCACGGCGACAAACCACCGGGAGGCGTCGTGCGCTGCCACGATCCGCCGGGCATCACGCAAGCTGCCAGCCAGAGGCTTCTCGCACAGAACGGCCGCACCGTGCTCGACAGCCTGCACCGTCTGCGGAGCATGGAAGTGGATGGGTGAGCAGATCAGCACCAGCTCCACCGTGCGTTCGTTGAGCAGCGCCGTCAGGGACGGATAGATCGGAATCCGCCGGGCCGACAGCTCCGCCAGCCGACGGCACCGTTGCGGCGCCGGGTCGGCCAGCCCGACGATTTCGACTGCGGCGGCGCGGCGATCATGCAGCAGCGAGTCGAGGTAGGAATCACCATAGCCGGAGATCCCGACCAGGGCGACCTTCACGCGCTTTCCGTTGGTGAGTTTCTCCGGAGCGTTATTCACGTGGATGTTTCCCCGGTCGGTATTCATCGACCCGGCAGATTACTCCAGCCGGGTGCGTGCCACCAACAGCAGAGACTTACAATCCTGCGCACGCGATCCCTTAGAAATTGGGCAGCGGCCGACCCTTGGTCCAGACCTGATCCCGAGAGGTGATCACATTCAATGATCCGGGCACCAGGTGCCCGGGGTGAGCGATCATCCAGTCGCGCAGATCGGTGTAGGCCGTCGGAAAATTGGGAGGCTCGCTGCTGAGGACGCGCGCCATTCCCGGCGGGCGCGTCCAGACTCGCAAGGTGTAGACGCTGCCGTCGTGGAAGAGGGCATTGCCCCGGGTTCCCTTCTTATGGGGGCTGCCACCGTGCCCTTTCTTCCAGGTCAGTTCGCTCAGAACGTCAAATCGCTCATCGTTCTGAAGCGTCGGCTCACCGGCGTCGGTGACCACCAGCACGTTTCCGGGCACCTGCGTGGTTTTCTTGAAGGCATGGGCGGGGGCGTAGCGGTCATAGTCGGTGTTGGGCGTGCCGTTGGGCCAGACCGGGATCTGACCCCGGATGTCACCCAGATTCGAATTATAGGTGTAATCGAAGCTGAAGGCCCAGCCGACCGGACGCGTGCGGTTGAGCGCCGGGCAATTCAGAAGTTGGGCGATGCGATCGAGAATCGCCTGATTGTCATTGCCCTTGATGCCCAGCACCCGGCCGAGCGTCTGCGTGCCCAGCCACCAGTATTCGGTGCCGCTGCCGCCGGGCATCTGACTGCTGGAAGCCTGTGCCGGCAGGACATAACCGTTGAAGGTCGCGCTATACATGGAGAACGCGTTGTGCAACTGCCGCAGGTTGGACATGCAGTTGACGGTGTTGGCCTGATCGCGCGCCCGGCTGAGCGCCGGCAGGAGAATGGCGATCAGAATCGCGATGATTCCGATTACCACCAGCAGCTCGACCAGCGTGAATGCTCCTCGTTTCCGGGACATGGGGGCTCCTCCAAACTGGAACGCTCGAGGATGATTTCAGGATTCCGCCGCCAGCGGAATCCGTCAGATGCTCCTAAATTATCGCGGAAAAGGTCGGATACAAGGGAAAACAGCTTACGTTTTTGAACCAGAGTTTTTAGAATTCACGGCGATCGGGCCGAATGGCAGCCCCCGATCGGAGCGGTTCGACAGCCGGGGAACTGCCACTGCGGCGCCCGATTGGACCTGGCCAGGAGAAACATGTCCCAGCAGCCCCCGAACCGGGAACCGGCCGCACGTAAGTCCGGTAAACCCGGCAAGTTGCGCCATGTGGCGCTGATTGTCGAATCGCAGGTGGCCCCCCGTCGGATGATGCTCACGGGAGTTGCCCGTTACATCCAGGAGCACGAGCCTTGGGCGGTCTATCTCAAACCCTACGGAGTGGAAAAGTCGCTTCCCCAGTGGCTGCGCGACTGGAACGGAGACGGCATCATCGCCGCCGTCAACGATCCGGACATTGCCCAGGTGACACAGCGGGGAGTCCCCATCGTGGACATCATGGGGGCGCTGCGCCCCGAGGGGGTTCCGCTCGTGCACACCAACGACGAATCCGTAGGCCGGCTCGGGGCCGAGCATCTGATGGAACGCGGCTTTTCCACCTATGCCTTCTGCGAATACATCGGACAGTTCTGGTCGGAAGCCCGGCGCGAGGGCTTCCGCGCTGCCCTGCGCGAACGGGGGCATGATTGCCTGATCTACAGCCTCCCTCTGCCGGCGAGCATCGGGGGTCCGGAGATGTGGGAACAGCAGCAGCGCGATTTCGCTGCGTGGATCGCCGCCTTGCCGAAACCCGTGGGTGTGATGACCACCAACGACCTGATGGGGCAGCAGCTTCTGGAAGCCTGCCTGCGACTGCGGATCAACGTGCCGGAGGAAGTAGCCGTGGTTGGTGCTGATAATGACGAGCCAATCTGCCGCATCGCGTCGCCGCCGCTCTCCAGCGTCATCATCAACGATCACCAGCGGGGCTACGAGGCGGCTGCTCTGCTCGATCGGATGATGCGCGGACAGCCTCCGCCCGTCGAGCCGATTTACGTCGAACCGGTCGGAGTCATGGCGCGGGCATCGACGGATATCATGGCCATCGAGGATGCGGCCGTCGTCAAGGCACTGCGCTTCCTCCGCGACCGGGCCTACGAGCCGATCGGTGTGGATGATGTGGTGCGCGAAGTGCCGGTATCTCGCAGTGTGCTGGAACGGCGCTTCCGTAAGGCCGTCGGAAGGTCGATTAACAACGAGATCGTCCGGTTGCGCATCAACCGCGCCATCGAGCTTCTGACGGACACACAACTGGAAATGAAGGTGATTGCTCGCAAGGCCGGCTTCGGCACTCAGAGCTACATGAACGCCGTCTTTCAGGCAAAACTCGGAAAGACCCCGGGAAGCTACCGACGGCAGCGGGTGTAAGCTGACCGCATTCGGATGGGGGGCATTGCGGCAGGTCGATCGGGCGGATCGGAGCCTGAGCGAGGTGCGACGATCGCCCGGGCTTTCCTTTGCCTGGTTGTGCGGAACGCCTCGACGGTCGTGAAGCACGTCCGGAGCGCCAGTTCGGCAGGTTCTGGCGACGGACCGGTTCCCCCCGGTGGGTCAGAGAGAGCACCCACAGCCCGGGCAGGTCACCCGTTTCTTAGCGCAAGCTTAACTCTGTGTTAGGTTCGGGCCCAAAATCTCATCGTCGTAAAGGCTTTGCCGGTAATGGTTTAGAGCAGAAACTGCAAAATGTTCCGCGCGGAACATCGCGTCTCGCGGGGGCTTTGGGTGCCCCGCGGAACCTCGCTCGCCCGGTCGCCGGGTGATCTCACGCCAGCCAGCCGTGTTGGCCCCCGGCGCATGGTTCGGAGCGGAACACCGCTTTTCTTGCGGATCAGAGCGATCCTTGAAACTCCTGGAGGAACCGGATGAGGACGCTTGCTCAGGTCGAGCGGGATTCCCCGTTGGCAGCGGGCGTCGCGGATGATCGAGGGGCGACGCGATCGGCCACCGGGAGCGTCGATCAGCGCGCGACAAGGTAGTATTTTGTTGCGTACTCTCCGACCATCCGGGCGGTGCTGAAGCGGTGGCACACCGTCCGCATGGACTCCTTCATCATGGCGATCCATTTGCGCGGCAGCCCCGATCGGTCCCGCTCGTAAAATCGCGGAACCACCTGATTTTCCAGCAGGTCATACAGCGACGAGGCGTCGTAGGCATCCTGTTTCTGCGGATCCGCAAACTGCTTTCCTCCGATCGCCCACCCGTTGTGGCCGTTGTAGGCTTCAGGCCACCAGCCGTCGAGGATGGAGAGGTTCAGTCCGCCGTGCAGCGGTGGCTTCATGCCGCTGGTGCCGCTGGCTTCCTGCGGGCGGAGGGGGTTGTTCAACCACACGTCCACGCCACTGGTGAGCATCCGGCCGACATGCATGTCGTAATCCTCAAGAATGACAACCCTGCCGACAAAGCGGTGCTCCTGAGCGTGCTGGTAAATCTGTTGCGCAAAGGCCTGTCCACCGGAGTCGGCGGGGTGAGCCTTGCCGGCAAAGACGATCTGCACCGGCTTCTGCGGGCGGCCGAGAATCCGCGCCAGCCGGGCGGCATCATGGAAGATCAGCGGAGCACGTTTGTAGGTGGCGAAGCGTCGGGCAAAGCCGATGGTGAGGGCGTGCGGGTCGAAAGTCTGGTGTGCGGCCATGAGCATCTGGATATCGCCGTGGGCGCGGGCGATCTGATCTGCCAGGCGCTGCCGGATGAAGTGAATGAGCTTCTGACGCAGCAGGTTCCGCAAGGCCCACAGTTCAGCGTCGGGGATCGTTGCGGCGCGCTTCCAGAAGTCGGTGGTCGGTCCGGCGCCGTTCCAGCGCGGCTTCAGATACTTCTGGTAGAGCGGGAGCATCTCCGGCGCCAGCCAGGTTCGGCTGTGAATTCCGTTGGTGACATGGCCGATGGGAACACGAGCATGCTGGTCGGGGGGCAGACCATAAACGCGGGTCCACATCCGGCGGCTGGTGTCCCCGTGAAGCGCGGCCACGCCGTTGCACCGCGCGCTGAGCTTCAGGGCCAGAACGGTCATGCAGAACGGCTCGTTGCGGTCGGTTGGATCTTCTCGACCCAGTCCCAGCAACTCTTCCGCATCAACTCCGAGGCGTTTGGCGTAATGCCCGATGTACTGCAGGGTCAGGCGCGGATCGAAGCGGTCATTGCCCGCAGGAACGGGCGTATGGGTGGTGAACACCGACGTGGTGCGAACCCGCTCGATGGCCTCGGCGCGGTCGGACCCTTCGGCCATCAGCCGAGCCACGCGCTCCAGAGCCGCAAATGCCGCGTGCCCCTCGTTCAGGTGGAAAACCGTCGCCCTCAGCCCCAGTGCCTCCAGCGCCAGCACTCCGCCCACACCCAGGAGAATTTCCTGACGGATCCGGTACTCCCGATCGCCGCCGTACAGATGGCGCGTGAGCCTGCGATCCTCCGGGTGATTGGCTGGCACGTCGGTGTCGAGGGTGTAGATGCTGTTGCGTCCGACGGTCTGCTTCCAGATCTTCGCCTGCACGGTTCGCCGACCGATGGGCAGGCGGATTGACTTGCCGGTGTCGGTAATGGGCAGATCGGAAAAGTCCAGCTCCGGGTAAATGACACGTGTTGATCCGTCGGTGGCGAACTCCTGCGTGTAATACCCGCAACGGTACAGCAGACCGATTCCCACCAGTGGTACTCCCAGATCGCTGCAGGATTTGATGTGGTCGCCCGCCAGCACTCCCAGCCCCCCGGAATACTGCTGCAACGACTCATGAATGGCGTACTCAGCGCAGAAGTAGGCCACGAGCATTCGACCGGCTTTGGGAGCGAGCTTCTTTTCAAACCAGGTGGGGGTCTTCAAATACTCCTGAAGCGACCGCTCAACCCGCGTCAGATGTGCCGCAAACGCCGGATCGCGGCTGATCCACTGCCGTCGTTCTGAGGTCAGCAGGCGAAGCGTGCGCAGAGGGCTTCGACGGGTAGCCACCCACAGCGGGGGGTCCATGGACTCAAACAGCGCCTGAGCATCCGGGTTCCACGTCCACCAGAGGTTATGGGCCAGCGCCCTGATCCGATCCGGAATCGTCCGTGCCATCAGCTTCCTCGTTGCCACAGCCCAGTAGCGCAGCCTGCCGTGCCGGCGATTGGCATCCGCCGCGCCGGCGGCTCAGATTCGCTCAAAATCCTCGCACATCGTCCGCAGCCGCTGCGCATGTTCCTTCCGCAGGCTGCCGGGCTTCATGCGCCAATGCCAGTTGCCCTCGGTCGTGCCGGGGACGTTCATGCGCGACTCGGTACCCAGACCCAGAATGTCCTGCATGGGGAAGATGGTGGTGTTAGCGGGACTGGCCATGGCGGTGCGGATCAGATCCCAATGCAGGGTTCGGCCGTCTCCATTGGTATTGGCGTAGCGTTGCATCCGCTCCAGCTCGCGCCGGGCATGGCGGTTGCGGCGGGCGGCTCTCGCCAACGCATCGAAATAACCGCGGATGGTGTCGTTGTCGTGCGTGCCGGTGTAGAGCACGCTGCGGACGGGTTGATTGTGCGGAAGGTGCTCCCGGCCTCCGCCGAAGGCAAACTGCAGCACGCGCATACCGGGGAAGCCGAATTCCTCACGCAGGCGGATGGCGCCGTCGGTCACGGCGCCAAGGTCTTCGGCGATGATCGGGGCGTCCCCCAGACGTCGCCGAACGGCGTTGAAAAGCTCACGACCCGGCGTCCGCACCCATCGGCCGACCCGTGCATCCTCCCGCTCCGCCGGCACCTGCCAGACACGGTAGAAACCCAGAAAGTGGTCGATGCGAACGGCATCAAACAGCCTGAAGGTATGGGCAAACCGCCGAACCCACCACGCGAAGCCCTCTCGTCGATGCGCCGCCCAGTTGTAATGCGGATGTCCCCAGCGCTGCCCGGCAGGGTTGAAATAATCCGGGGGGCACCCGCTGACGACCCGCGGCGCGCCTTCAGCATCCAGCAGGAACAGCTCACGATGTGCCCAGACGTCGGCGGAATCATGAGCGATGAAGATCGGGATATCCCCGATCAGACCGACCCCGCGGGCATGGGCATACTTGCGCAGCGCCTGCCATTGACGGTCGAACAGCCATTGCAGGAACTGATGAAAACGGACATCGTCGGCAAGCAATCGGCGGGCGTCGGCCAGGGCGCGCGGTTCTCGAAGGCGCAGGTCGCGCGCCCATTGACTCCAGGGTTTGCCGGCGTGGGCGTCCTTCAGAGCGCTGTAGAGCGCAAAGTCGTCCAGCCAGTCTCGATGCAGGCGAGTGAACCGGTTCAACGCAGCCGCAGCGCCCGGCCGATGCCGAAACCGATCGTAGGCCATCCGAAGCCGCTGCTTCCGCCAAGGCACAACCACGTCGAAGTGGACTCGATCATCGCGGAACCCTCGATCCGGCTCGATTTCGTGCCGGCGCAGCAGCCCCTCACGCACCAATGAATCGAGGCTGATCAGCCAGGGGCTGCCGGCAATCGTGCTGCTGCAGGAGTAGGGCGAATACCCGTCTCCCGGAGGGTTGACGGGCAACATCTGCCACCAGGACTGGCCGGCGGCGGCGAGGAAATCCACGAAATCTCGGGCGGCACGCCCGAGGTCACCGCTGCCGTGAGGCCCGGGAAGCGAGGTGATGTGCATCAGCACACCACTCGAGCGGCGCGCGAACGTGAATGGACCGGCCGAACACTTCATCGACGCAGGGGAGGCTACGCACTTGTCCCGTCTATGCAAGGGGGGTGTCCGATCAGTAGCGATACGGCGAGATGCGCACTTTTCTCAGCTCATGCTGGGCCACGGTTTCGGCGTGTCCGTCGGCGAAGGCGACATTGATCCGGCCGTCGCGGGTGTCCCAGGAATTCGGTCCGGTGGGTTTGCCGCCGTGACGCCGCAGCGGCAGTTTGCCGCGCATCCAACTGGTCTGCAGGGCGCCGGACATGCGCCCGACATCCTCGCGCTTCAGGGAGCTGTTGTTGAGCATGTACGAGGAGGTGTAGTACAGCGAGTCGTTATGCTCCAGGAACTTGATCGCGCCGGTGAACGGACGGGTGCCGCAGTC
>JAVQWE010000063.1:0-10113 GCA_033579175.1 Phycisphaerales bacterium
CGGACAATGGAGCAGCACGGAAGAAATTATAGAACTTGCGAAAGTTGTCGGAGCCTACGGGGGAATCTATGCCACCCACATGCGCAACGAGGGGACGCAGATCCTCGACGCCATCGAGGAAGCCGTCCGCATCGGCCGCGAAAGCGGTTGCCGGGTGCAGATCAGTCATTTCAAGCTCCCCACAGACTACGTCGCCCGCGTCGGTGGAAGCCAAGCCACGCTCGCCCGGGTGGATGCGGCCCGGCAGGCCGGTCTGGAAATCTGGCTCGATCAATACCCCTACACCGCCAGCAGCACCAGCATCAGCACCCTGATCCCCGACTGGGTACTGGCCAACGGGCGCGAGGAGGCCCGCAGAATCCTCTCGGATGAATCGCAGCTTCCGCGTGTGCTGGAGTCGATGAAGCAGCAATATGAAGTCCGCCGCGGTCGCAAGAGCATGGCATATGTCGTGATCGCTGCGTGCAGAGAGCATCCGGAGTATGTCGGGAAGAATCTCCAGCAGATCGCCGCCCTGCGCAAAATGCCGCCCGGGACCGAGCTGCTGCGCGATGCCGACCTTCCGGTGGAGGCGGTCACGATGGAGGATCAGTATCGCGCTGCGATCGCGATCTATCTGGCCGGAGGGGCCACGTGCGTTTTCCACGCGATGGACGAAGATCAGGTCAGCCATATCCTGCGGCATCCGCTGGTGAGCGTGGCCAGTGATTCGGGGGTCCGCGAGTTCGGATCCGGACAGCCTCATCCGCGCGGCTATGGAACCAACGCACGGGTTCTCGGTCGGTATGTGCGCCAGCTGAAGCTGATTTCTCTGGAGGAAGCGGTTCGCAAGATGACGGCCATGCCGGCCGCCGCCTTCCGGTTTTCTGATCGAGGCTTGCTGCGGCCCGGTTTTGCCGCCGACATCGTCGTGTTCGATCCTGAGACGGTCGCCGACCGCGCCACCTTCGAGCAACCTCACGCCTGGCCGGAAGGGTTCGATCTGGTGGTGGTCAACGGCCAACCGGTGTTTCATCAGGGACGGATGACGGGCAAACTCCCGGGGAGGCCGCTGATGGGTCCGGGCCACGCTGCGAGCGGGAAGTGAGGCGATCGGTCAGGCGATGCGGTTCAACCGGTTGCGAAAGGCCGGGGGGACGAAGTCGATATCGCTGGCCTCGCGCAGGGCGATGTCGATCTGAAACTCCATCACCTCGGCCGGCACCGGGCTCTGGTAATCCGTCAGACACTGGCGCAGCGCCTCGATCGGAGGCAGGGGAGGGTCGCTGGTGCGCACCGTGCGATAGACCTTGACGGCCAGCGTTTCGGCGGCGCCTGGGGTCAACAGGGGGGGGATCAGCGACCGGATCTGCTCAAAATCCTCGGGAGCGATCTCCACCCCTTTCCGCCGGCAAAGGGCGCGCAGCAGCCCGAAGCCCTCTTCGGGGCTGGAGGTCGGCAGCAGCGGTATTTTCACGTCAATCCGTCCCGGTCGCTTCAGATCGACCTCGATCAGATCAGGACGGGACGATGCCAGAATCCACACGATCTTCCCGCGGTTGGCAGTGTTGCTCATCATCTCGGCGAACATGCCATACACCCGCCCGGACAACCCGCTGTCACCGCTGCCGGCATCCCGTTTGCCCAGGGCCTGATCGGCCTCATCCACGAAGACAAAACATCGCCCCAAGGCGGCCAGCAGGCGGAAAATCCGCTCCAGATTTCCTTCGGTCGAGCCCACCCATTTGTCCCGGAAGTTCTTGATCTTCACCACCGGCACCCCTGCATCACCGGCGAGGCTTTCCACCATGAAGGTCTTGCCCGTTCCAACAGGCCCGCACAGCAGGTAGCCCATCGGCAGGGCCGCCAGATCGTTCTTTCTCCACAACGCAAAATCCTGCCGCAGCCAGCGTTTGACCGCCTCCTGACCGTGCAGATCGTCCAGCGACCGCCGTGACTCGATGAACTCGATCAGCCCGTTGCAGTCCTTCTCGACGAGCTGTTTTTTCATCGAGACGACATCGCCCGGCGAGATCGGCTTGCGGCGGTACTCGCTGGTCTTGAGCATGGCTTCGACGGCCGACAGACTGGCGCCGGCGAGCTGTCCGGCCAGGTGGTCGGTCTGCTGGGCGAATTGGCTCAATGCCGTGGGATAGTCTTTGCTGAGCAGTTGGATGGCACGTCCGATTGCCTCAGGTGGCGGCAGGGGAATTCGGATCTGGGCTGCGCGGGTGTTGTTGGCCAGCAGGGGATGCAGGTCGTTCAGATTCTCGGTGATCAGGAAGGTCGCCAGTGAATGCTCCGTGAGCGTCGAATCGCTTGACCAGTCCCGGATCAGGCTGGCCAGAGCTGCAAGATCGTAGTTGAGCGAACCTTGGACGGCTGGGGCGATCAAGGAGGCATTCTTCACGATGCATGCCACGTGGTATCGCTTTTTCTGAAGCCGGGAGAGATTCGTCAGGTAACGGAAGAAGATGGTGAGTGCCTCCACCGCCGCCCGAGGGGTGCGCGGAAGCGACCCCCCCGGCATTTCCTTCAGTGCGGGCCACTGGGAGAAGATTTCGTTGCCCTTTTCCACCCGAATGCCGTTTCCCACGTCGAATGACAGCACGACGTCAAATCGGGGCAGCAGCACCCGCAGGAGAAAATCCGACAGCTCCCCCATGGCCTGACCCCCGTCCTGAGGGATGACAAGCCGGTCCGCAACATTGCCGTACAGAATGAATTGAGACGCTGTCTCAGACTGATACAGCGCAATCAACTCCGCCGCCCACGGGGGCAGGTCGGCCACAGGCGCAGGCGTTTGAGCGGACACGGTCAGTCTCCCATGGGCAATTCGACAAATTTGCGCATCTGCCCCAGTACGCGGTCCAGGTCGTATTCCTCGCTGGTGGAAAGCATCAACAGCACCCCCTGATTGTGGTCGGAGGCGATGATCAGGTGCTTCGTGCCGTTGATGGCGTAGCCCATTTCCTGGGGCTGATGGCCTGTGACGATCAGCGTCGCTCCAACCCTGGTGGCGAACTCCTCGGCCCCGGCCGGGGAGACATTTCGCCCCCAGATCAACTGATACACCGGGCCGGTACGACGTTTGTAGTCCGCTCCGGTCAGCTCCCGGTCAAAAACGGTGAAATCAAAGCTGCGGATCTGTTCGTCCGTGGGCAGCGAGTGGCAGAAAAACAGCCCATTGGGGCAGCGGATGGCCAGCGGCAGCGACAGCAGAAACTCCGTAATCGCAATGTTGACCTTGTGATAGTCGTTCGGGAAGTCGCGCTTCAGGCCCTTGTAAAACGCCTCGCAGACGCTTAATCCGCTCTTCATGATGCCTTCGCCGTGAATCTGCGCCAGATCGTGGTTGGCCAGCAGAAAATGCACCTGATTCGGGTGTTGCGCCTTCAGCTCGGCGGCGTTATGCAAGGTGATCCAGCTGTCTTCTGCCCCATCGGCGTCGAAATGGTCGCCGTGGATCAATTCGTGAAGCACGAGGTGTCGCTGGGGGTTCTCGGCGAGTCTGGCGTTGGCAACGAGCTTGGCGAAGTTGGTTCGATGGTCGTGGAGGTCGCCGGTCATCCAGACCTCGCTGTCGGGGGGCAGGTGCACAACCTGGTGTTTTCTGAGCGAAGAGAGCTTGTTTTCGTCGGTCGCCGCGGAGAAATTCTCGATGGCGGTCAGTGCGTCGATGGCCATGATGCAACCGCATTCTGGTAGGGCTGCGGCAGGGCGTCAACCGGGGGCTTTCTGCGGTTATGGGACGCTGCTGCCGCGAAGCCGATGGTAACGGCTTCCTAACGTTGTCGGACCGGGGGTGTCTGAACCGTCGCAGGGTTGTGGAACGGACGGGTTTCCGGCGCCGCGGTGAAGTGCTGCGCTGTATGATCCGACGGAACCGTCTGACGGGAGAACGCGCGGATCGGCCGCGCGTCCGATAGCCGATCGGGCGACGCGGTCGCGGCCGCGGCAACGGAAGTGCTGGATGTCACAGGTAGCCCCGCTGATGAATCCCCACAGCGCGCCGGTTTCGGCGCAGTCGGATTTCGTTCCCGGCGGGCGGCAGCGCCGCATGGAGGCGCCGACCAACCGCGTCCGCCGGGACGGCAAGTTTTTTCGACTTGGCGCAGAGAAGTTCTTTGTCAAAGGGGTCACCTACGGACCTTTCGCGCCCAACGCCGACGGCGATCCGTTTCCCGCGCCGGATCGGGTCCGCAGCGACTTCGTGCTGATCCGCCAGCTCAACGCCAACTGCATCCGGATTTATCACACCCCCCCCAGGTGGTTTCTGGACCTGGCACAGGAAATCGGCCTGAAAATCCTGCTGGACGTGGCCTGGCCGAAGAACATGACGTTCGTCGGCGATCCTGAACTGACCCGGCAGGCTCAGGAGGCGGTTCGCGCCGCCGCACGGACCTGCGGCAATCATCCGGCCGTCTTTGCCCTCAGCGTTGTCAATGAGATTCCGCCCGACATCGTGCGCTATGTGGGCAAGGAAAAGGTGGAGGATTTCATTGACGATCTGGTTGCGATTGCCCGGAGCGAGGCGCCGGAGTGTCTGATCACCTTCGCCAATTTCCCCACCACGGAATATCTTCAGCCACGGGACATCGACTTTGTCTGCTTCAATGTGTACCTGCACGAGCCGGAGGTCTTCCGCAATTATCTGGCACGCCTGCAGATGATCGCCGGTGAGAAGCCGCTGATGCTGGGAGAATACGGCATCGACACCCTGCACGAGCGCAGCGAGGAAGATCAGGCGAAAATCCTGGCGGCCCACGTGCGGGCGGTCTTTGATGAAGGTCTGGTGGGTACCTTCATCTTCAGTTTCACCGATGAATGGTTCACCGGAGGTTACCCGATCGACAACTGGGCGTTCGGGATCGTGCGGCGCGACCGCTCCCCCAAAAAGGCCTTCGCGGCGGTGGCAGAACTGTATGCGCGGGCGCCGCAGTTGTGTGATGAGCCACTGCCACGCTGCAGCGTGATCGTCTGTTCCTACAACGGGGCCAGCACCACCGAAGCCTGCCTGCGTTCTCTGGCGCGGTTGCGATATCCGGGTGAATTTGAAGTGATTTTCGTCGACGACGGCAGCACCGACCACACGCAGGAAATCCTGCGGCAGTTCCCCTGGGTGCGCAATATCCGTCAGAACAACATGGGGCTTTCCTACGCCCGGAATGTCGGCATGCAGGCGGCGACGGGGGAGATCATCGTTTACACCGACAGCGACTGCGAGGCCGATGAAGACTGGCTCTACTACCTGGTGCTGACGTTGAAAAACAGTCGGCACGTGGGAGTCGGCGGACCGAATCTGATCCCCGATGAAGGTTCCTGGGTGGCCGATTGCGTGGGCCTTTCACCCGGTGGACCGACACACGTCATGATCGACGATCGCACTGCGGAGCACGTTCCCGGGTGCAACATGGCCTTCTACCGCTGGGCCGCCATGCAGATTAACGGGTTCGATCCGCAGTTCCGCTCGGCCGGCGATGACGTCGATTTCATCTGGCGTCTGCAACATCGGGGCTGGTCGATCGGTTTTGCCCCCAGCGCGCAGGTCTGGCATTACCGTCGGAACACCGTCAAAGCCTACCTGAAGCAGCAGCGGGGATACGGCGCAGCCGAAGCGATGCTGAAATACAAGCATCCGGACCACTTCAATGCCCTGGGCGCAAGTTTCTGGCGTGGAAGGATTTACGGCGCAGATCAGGTGGGGGTGCGCTTCGGGGGAGATGTGGTCTACCACGGCGTTTTCGGCACGGGTCTGTTCCAGACGATTTACCGCAAATCGGCGTCGCTGGTGGCCGCGATGCTCATGAGCATCGAATGGCACATGCTGGCTGGCTTTATCGCGCTGCTGAGCCTGGCCGTACCCCCCCTCATCTGGGTGTCTGTGGGGATGTTGCTGGTTCCGATCGGGTTGGCGATCACCGCGGCAGTGCAGGCGCCGCGACCTCGGCACCGGCATTGGCTTACCCGTCCGCTTATCGCGTATCTTCATTGGCGACAACCACTTACGCGCGGCTGGGCGCGCTACAGCGTCCGGCTCAAGAACAAAGTGCTCTCCGGAGAGGCCAGCGGTTTCCGACGGTCTGCCCTGCCCTTGGACCCGCAGGATAAGCGGACCCTGCGGTACTGGCATCAGTCCGCCGATCGATTGCCCTTGCTTCAGGAGATCGTGCGGCAGGTTCAATCGGCGGGCTGGAGGATGCGCGTTGACAGCGGTTGGGCGCCGTGGGACCTGGAAATCTACGGCTCCCGGTATTGCAAGGTACGCCTCACCACCGCCACGGAGCATTACGGCTCCTCCGGCAACATGACGCGGGTGCGCGTCGAACTGGGAATGAGCCGATTCTGCATGGTTCTTACCCTTGCCGGTGGCTTGTTGGCAGGACTCATCCTGCTTTCAGGCTTCCCGACTCCCCATCTGTGGCCGTTCGGCCGGCCGGCGGTGCTCATTCCCATCGCGTGGTGGACCATGTACCTCGTCAACAAGGCCCGTGTGGCTGCGCCGGTGTTGGGACTGGTTGACCTGGCCGCCGAGCAGGCCCGCTATACCCCGATGAACGTCCTGGAGGAACGCCGGAAACCTGCTGTCACCGGCGTCGACGAGGAAGAGCTGGAAGAATCGGCTTCCTTGGCCTGATTCATCGGTGTAATGCCCCGGGCGGGACGCGTTGCGCGCATTCCTTCCCGTCGGAGCCGGCCTTCCCGGGCCTGACTCAGAACCACCCGCCGCGGCTTCTCAGGTGAGCGAGGATCCGACAGCGCGCCGCGCTTTCAGCGCCCGAAGGGCGCTTTGCGGCGCCTTCGGCCCTCGCTGGCGGGCTGGGGAAGGATGGCCGACCGCACCGACCCACTGGAAGTGTTCAGTTCGGCGGGGAATATTCCAGTTGCACGGTGTGCGTCGAGTCGGCTTCGAGAGTGAGGGTCTGGCGCTGCTCGCCATACAGTTCGTGGTGCGCCACCAGCGTGTACGTGCCCGCCGGCAGATTCGCGATTTCAAAAGAGCCATCATCGCGGCTGACGGCGAAGAAGGGATTGTCGAAAACTCCGATCTGCGCGCTCATCCACGGGTGCACGTCGCAGCGGGCGGTGAAAATCTCGGGTGCGACGAATCGAACTTCGCGCTCCTGGCCGGCTCGCACCAGGCCGAAATTGTTCGCCGGATTCCGACGTGGGGTGTAATGCGTGTTGTGATACACGTCGTCGCTGGAACGAACCTTCAGCGTCTGCCCCACGACGACCCCCACCGCGTGAGGGACATACACGCAATCCACCTGATCCAACACAATCGGTGGCAGCAGGCGACCATCCACCTTCGGCCCTCCTTCCAGGTAGACGAAAACGTTCTTCAGCCCGCCGTCGGGTCCGACGATTACCGTTTCGTCCAGGATCGTCCGCTGCTGACCGTGATGGCAGGGTTCGGACTTGAGCGTTCTTCGTGGCGGGGGAGGGCCCGCGAATCGAACGGTGCCCCGGACGACGGCAGTGCCCCGCGCCTGCTCGGGGGACAGGCGATCGGCCGTGGCGGAATCGTGGTTCTCGCAGGCCATCACCGTCAGCAGCAGTCCCGCCAGCAAGACCACTGGCAGCAGCCCCCGGCACGATTTGATGCGACCAGCGGGCATCAGAGCTTGAAAATCAACATCGATGCCAGCAGCAACGGCAGGTAGATGATCGAGGCGTAGAAGAGCTTGCGGGCATCGGCGCGATCGCGGCTACGCCAAAGCTTGCAGCCGTACCACAGGAACACGGCCCCCAGTGACAAAGCCGCCAGCAGATAAGCGGGGCTGGTAATCCGCAGCGGCACCACCAGAAGAGTCACGGGAATCAACGCCAGAATGTACAGCACCACCATTCGACCCGTGGCCGATCCGGTTTGGTCGACCACCGGCAGCATTTTGAAGCCTGCGGCGGCGTAATCGTCGCGATAGAGCATGGCGATCGCCAGGAAATGGGGCATCTGCCAAAGGAACAACACGGCAAACAGCAGCCAAGCCCCCGGGGACAGCGCGTTGTCGACGGCCGTGAAGCCCATGAGCGGCGGGATTGCGCCGGGAATCGCACCGATCAACGTGTTCAACGAGCTGAGCCGCTTCAGAGGCGTATAAATGAGAACATAGGTAAGATGGGTAAGGGCCCCAAGCCCGGCGGTCAGGGGATTCACCAGCCACAAAAGGTAAACGATGCCCGCGACCCCCAACCCCACCCCGAATACCAGCGCCTCGGCAGGCAGCACCCGCCCGGTCGGGAGCGGTCGATTCCGCGTCCGAGGCATGCGCGCATCAAGGTGGGCCTCCATCCAGTGGTTCAGCACGCTGGCCGAGGCAGCCGTCAAGGCCGTGCCTGCCAGCGTGTGCAGCAGAAGCAGCCAATGCGTCCCCGTGCCACGCCCGGCAAGATAAAATCCCACCATCGTGGTGACCACCACCAGGAAATTCATCCGCGGCTTGGTCAGCTCGAAGAAGTCGACGACGCGGAGGCGATCCCGGCGAAGCGCCAACGCCGTCGGCGCCAGCTCTTCTGAGGACCTGCAGGCTAGGTTGGTTGCAGCTCGCTCCATTCTTGCTTGACCTTACGTATCGACACCGCGCCGGCCAGCTCGCTCGACACCTGCGCCGCAGGAACACCGACCTGATACAACCGCCCGACCCCGATTGTCAAAAGGACCATCGCCATCAGCAGCAACGCGCCACCGGCTACGTGCAGCGAAGCGATATCCGCAGGCTTCTTCCAGGCGACGGTCAGCAGCCCGAGCACAAATTGCACGCTCAGGGCACCCAGCAGCATCACGGCACCGGCGCGAACGCTCCGCAGGCCGCTGCGCCACGCCGCAACGACCCACATCAGAACCAGCACACTGATCAGCACACCCCCGATTCTGTGGCCGAAATGCAGCCACACCTGCCAGAGAGTCACCGGCTTTTCGTGCAATTCCCACGCGCGGTACTGGTTAATCCGGGCAAGCCCGTCGGTGGAGATCGGCGGGAGCAACCGGCCGTACGCCCACGGCAAATCGGGGATGGCAAGCCCCGCGCCGTGGTGTCGCATCGTCGCGCCCAGGACCAACTGCACCACAATCGCAGCACTGCCGACAATCCCCAGCGCCACCAGCCCCCGCCCGCGACGGGCACCTTTGGCGATCTCACCCCCCATGCCTGTACGATGCCACACCGGGGAGGTCACCAGCGCCATCACCGCCGCCAGACACAGAAATGCGTGTGCGAAACACCCATGGACGATCGCCAGCGTCTGGTTCACCTTCGTCACGCGCAAGCCGCCCAGCAGGCCCTGTATGCACACGGCCACCAGCACCGCAACCGCCAGCCACCGAACCCATCGACGGTGTTCTGGCCGGCGGGCGGTCCACGCCGCGGCCAGAATCAGCGCCAGACACCCCGCGCCGACCCCCGCATGATGCCACTGTTTCGCCTGTTCCGGCGCCAGCAGTCGCAGAGCTTCCAGCCCATAGACCGTTCCCAGCGACACCCCGGCCAGCGCCGCCAAGCAGATTGCCCAGATTCCCAGCTTTCGACGGCGCGCCCCCGACGCCGACGGCCCCCAAGCCTGCATCACGACGATGATCGCCAGAAACCCCACCGCACAACCCATCAGGCGGTGGACATGCTCATACCAGATGCCCCCCACCCATTGGCTTGGGGGGAACGTGAACATGTTGTAGCCGTAACTGTTGGGCCAGTCGGGAACCGCCATTCCCGCGCCGTGCGTCGTCACCAGCCCCCCCATGAAAATCAGTGGAAAGGTGGCGATGGTCAGCGCCACAGCGGCACGGTGCAGCGGGCGGTGATGCAGGGGCTGAGCCATCGGATTCGAGGCATGATAGAGGCCGGAGTTCCGTTCTGGCAATGGACTGACCGCGGCGGATTGACGCAGCGGAGTTCCGGCGCACTCCGGCGAGGTTCAAGGGTCCCGCCGTCAGGGGCAACACGCCGATCGGAAACGTCTATCCACCGGTGGAACGCTACCGGTGGAGGTTCGATGTATCCGTGAGTCAACCAACCCCGCGACTCGCCTTTAAGCCAGTTGCAGCCTGTCGCACCCGCAGCGGCAGGGACGACATCACTCACGTATCCTCTTGTCAGCCATTCACTTACGCAGAATATCGGACTCACGTTCCTG
>JAVQWE010000064.1:0-7321 GCA_033579175.1 Phycisphaerales bacterium
GTCACCGTGACCAACCCTCCCAAGTCCAGCAGCACCCCCAAACCCGCGCCGGCGTCTTCCGGCACCAAACCACCACCGCCCCCCCGCGTAGACCCGGCTCGGGAAAGCGCCCTCCAACGGGCCGTGCAGCAGATTGAAAAGCAGTTCGGCAAGGGTGCGGTGATGAAGCTCGACGGGGAGAACATCAAGCCGATCGATGGAATCCCCACCGGTTCGCTCTCGCTGGATATCGCACTGGGAGGCGCCGGAATCCCCCGGGGGCGGATTATCGAGATCTTCGGACCGGAAAGCTCAGGCAAAACCACGCTTACGCTTCATGTCATCGCCAATGCCCAGAAAATGGGCGGGGTGGCAGCGTTCATCGACGCTGAACACGCGCTGGACCCCTCCTGGGCCAAGCGGGTCGGGGTAAACCTGCAGGAGTTGATGGTCAGTCAGCCCGACACCGGAGAGCAGGCGCTGGAAATCTGCGAACTGCTGGTGCGCTCCAACGCTGTCGATGTGATCGTGATTGACTCGGTGGCCGCGCTGATCCCTCGCGCTGAAATTGAGGGGGAAATGGGAGACAGCCACGTCGGTCTGCAGGCACGGCTGATGAGCCAGGCGCTGCGCAAACTGACCGGCGCCATCGCCAAGAGCAAAAGTACCGTCATTTTCATCAACCAGATCCGGGAGAAGATCGGGGTGATGTTCGGCAATCCGGAGACCACAACCGGCGGACGCGCACTGAAGTTCTACAGCTCGATCCGGATCGATGTCCGCCGGACCCAGACGATCAAGGAAGGCGAAGTGTCGGTCGGCGCACGCACCCGGGCGCGCGTCGTCAAAAACAAGATCGCGCCACCGTTCCGCGATGCTGAGTTCGACATCATGTTCGACCGGGGGATCAGCTATGAGGGCGATCTGCTTGATCTGGCGGTGCTGGGGAACATCGTCGAGAAGAGCGGGGCCTGGTTCACCTTCCAATCGACCCGCCTCGGACAGGGTCGCGAGAACGCCCGGCAGTTCCTTGTGCAGAATCCGGACGTCGCCGCGGAAATCCGCGATCAGATCCTTCGCAGCAAGGGACTGCTGGAGAAGAAGAAAGCTCTGGATACACCCTTGAATCTCGAGGAGGGATAACCGTACCCGGAAAACCACCCGTACAATTCAGCCCGGGTCGCGCGAACGCCGAAGGTGATCCATCAGAGGTGTCAGCAGCGCCACCAGCAACAGGGCGATGCAGGGGCCCGTAGCAGCGTCGATGTACAGTTGCGCCGCTGCCGACAGGATCCCGGCTAGCAAAGCGTACACCGCACGCCAGGAACGTCCCAACGGTCGCAGCGAGGCGGCGGGCGCCAGAAACAGGGCCACGAAAAGCAGTGGTGAGCCCAGAATCTGGTAATTGGCGAACGTCACCGCCACATCCCAGCGGGCTGCATCGGCTCGGAACGCCAGCCAGCGCCACTGCGGACCGGCTTCGGTCACCACCACGGGAACCGGAAGCACCAGCAGCGCCAGCAGCGCGCCCACCACGATCAGCAGGGGAATGCGATAGTCACTCAACCCCCAGTAGATCAGCAGCAGTCCCCCGATGACTACCGCCACCGCGCTGGTCGTGCCGATCGGGCCGGGCTCACCAGCGAGAAACAGGTTTTCCAGCGGGGCCAATTCATCACGAATCACATGTTCCATCGAAAGCCAACTTCGCTCGGGACGATCGACGCCGGTGGTGAAGGCGGTCAGACGTGCGGCCGAGGGGCGCGTGCGAAGGGCCGCCCGATCAGAGGTGTCGGCGTATTCGTGCCAGCCGGTGGTGCGCGCTTCGTCCGGTGCAGGTTCCGCATCCAGCAGGTCCCCGAGGAAGGCATGCGATCGTTTCAGGACCCATTGAGGTTCCATGGCCGCGCCAAACAGGCTCGAAATCAGCAGCGGGGTCAGCAGCACCGCCATCCCCCGGTGCGAAAAGCCCATCAGCCAGCAGCAGACAACCAGCGTAAGTCCGGCGGCGGGCAGGATCGGCCAGACGGTGATCAGACCGGCGCCTTCCATCTCGAGGCGCCGCGCAAACAGGTGTGCCGGCAGCATCAGTGCCACCGGCAGCGCCAGGGGAAGAAGCTGGCCCGGGCGCAACCACGAACCGCGGCGACCCACATGCTGCCAGAGCGCCCCGCTCAGCAGTGCCGTCAGGACAACCGTTGCTACTGCGCCGGCAGCGCGCCAGCCGTACATCATCAACCCGGCCAGCAGGGGCAGGAGCATCGCCAGGCATTGATGAATGACGATCCGATCGTTGGACACTCCCGACCAGAACATCGCCCGCACCCCCGCTGTGAAGCCATGCCCGGCGGCGAGGATGGGCGCCGAGGAACTTGTGGCGGGCTCAGTCACCACTCACCCCCGCCCGAAGCTGTGCCTGCCCGAGCTGAACCGCCGCCATCAGCGGCAGACGGGACGGACAGACGTAATCGCACAAACCGCAAGCGATGCACCTTCTCACCCCGGCGCGCTCGGCGGCGCGGGCGTCGCCGAATTGTGCCGCCTCCAGCGCCATCATGGGCAAGAGGTCCACCGGGCAGATGTCGGCGCACCAGTTGCACCGGGTGCAGATGTCACTGGCTCGGGGCGCAACGATCCGGCACACCCGCAGCACCGGGTCCACCGCGCCGACGGGGGCTTCCCGTGGCAGCTGTTGCTTCCGCAGCTTCGGACCGCAGATCAGAACGGTCTGCCGATCCATCGCAAGACCGAGCCGGGCCAGCAGGTCTCCCACCGTCAGCCGCGGCAGGGACAGCGCCAGCGTGACGGCGGCGCTTCGATCGTCGCGCACGCACAGGGGCACCGCAACGGGCTGGAAGCCGCCCACCCACCGCCCGAGCACAAAGGCCGCCGGCGCGTCGATCACCAGCACGCCGCGTTCGGTCGGAAGCCTTCCCGGCAGCAGGGCCCGATGCAGAGTCGTCTGGATCAGGAGGGTTGGATGCGATTGCGGATAACTCGACAACAGTCGCACGACTTGGGGGTTGTCTGCGGCGCGCCGACTCGTGGGGAACACCGCAGGATCGAGCTCCCTGCCCACGGCGATGAGGCATCGAGCTGCTCTGACGGCTGCGGCGACCGCGCGCAGTCCGCGCAACACGTCTTGGCGGCAGGATCGCAGCAGCGTGGCGCTCAAAGGGGCATCTGGCTCGGAGTCGAGGGCGTTGCAGAGAACGACGTCCACCCCGCGCGTGAGTGCCAGTCGCAACTGCTCCGAAAGATCAGGGCACGCCCAACGGTCGATGGAAAGCCCATGCTCATGCAGAAACGCGACAATCGCCGAAGCGGTAGCCGTGCTGCCCTCGGCAGCGACCGGCTCGGACGCTGCCGGAGCTTCCATCCCGACGCAGATGAACGGCAGGTCGCGCATTCAGCCTTCCGTTGCGTCAATGTGGATGCCGTTGCGCCGACAGATTTCCTTCAGTGCCCTCACAGCGACGGCGAAAAGCTCCGGGCCGGTCTCGCCGTGCGAGTGCCCGGCCACCTTCAGGTGAGGCTCAAGGCTCAGGAATCCGCGGTACCCGCCGGCACAGGCATCTTTCAAGATCGGTTCCAGGTGTCCATCCCCCTGCCCGGCCGGCACGACCGTTCCGCTGGCGCGCAGCGCATCTTTGATGTGAATGTGCACGACGAAAGGCTTGAGGGCCGGCCAGACGTCCAGAGGGTCTTCGCCGCATTGCACGAAGTTGGCAAAATCAAAGGCGGCACGGAGCTTCGGAGAGTTGATGGAGGTCATCAGGTCCAGACATCGGCGTCCGATGTCGCCGTAAATCCCCTTTTCATTCTCATGGACCAGCGTGACGGGCAGGTCGCGCACGTAGTTTACCTTCTGGTGGAAGCGCTCCAGCACCTCCCCGCGGTGCGGCTCCATTGCGCCTTTGCCTTCCCCGCCGGGGGGATAATAACTGAAGAGCCGGATCAGCGGTGCCTCAAAGAACTGCGCCAGCTCCACAGCGATCTTGAATCGATCAAAGTGCTCCGGCCATGGCCGATCGAGGGCCACCTTGCCGATGGGCGATCCGATTGCAGCGACGCCGATGCCGGCGGCGGCAAGCCGGTCGCGGATCTCGAGCCGGGCGGCGGGGGTAAAATCCAGTACGTTCACGCCACCTGCGCTGCGCAGCTCGATGTGGGTGATTCCATGCTCGCGGCAGACTCGAATCTGCTCGGTCAGATCGGGGGATATCTCATCGGCAAAAGCGGCGAGTCGAACCATGATTGTCGGGATCTCCTGTCTGAAGGATGCTGGTGTCCCGGGGCTGGCGGCGTCGTCCGTCCGCACCGCTTTGACAGCCCCGGCCCATCGTTCTACAGTGCCCGGCTTTTCCGGGCCAGTTATGGACGAAGCGATTTCAAAGGCAGCGGCACTGGTCGAAGCGCTCGGCTACATTCAGCGTTTCCGCGACAAGGTCGTGGTGGTGAAGGTGGGCGGGTCGATCATGGACGACGAACGGGCGCTGTCCAACATTCTCACCGATGTCGTCTTCATGAATTACGTGGGGATGAGTCCGGTGATCGTCCACGGCGGGGGCAAGGCCATCAACGACGCGATGGAAAAGGCCGGCCTGCAACCGCAATGGGTTCAGGGCCGGCGATACACCGACGAGCGCACGCTGGCGATCGCCGAACACGTTCTGTGCAATCAGATCAACCGGTTTATCGTCAACTTCATCGAAGCGCAGGGGTGCGAGGCGATGGGGCTGCACAGTCTGGCCAGCGTGGTGCTTTTTGCCGAGAAGACATACCTTCCCGGAGAAGGCGGTCGACGCATCGATCTGGGGCTGGTGGGGGAGGTGAAACAGGTCAACGCCCGCCTGCTGAGCCTGCTGGTGCAGGCCGATTCCATCCCGGTGATCGCCACCATTGCCCGCGACGACGCCGGTGGGAAACTGAACGTGAATGCCGACACCGCCGCCGGCGCCGTCGCCGCGGCAATGCGGGCAGAAAAGCTGGTAGTCGTCTCCGATACCCACGGGATTTACGCCGACGTGAACGATCCGACCAGCCGCATCAGTCACCTGAGCGTTCCGCAGATCGAGGCGATGGTACAATCAGGCCAGATCAGCAGTGGGATGCTGCCGAAGGTCGAAGCGTGTATCACGGCGCTGAAGGGGGGCGTGAACAAAGCGCACATCATCGACGGACGCATCCCGCATTCCCTGTTGCTGGAAATTTACACCGAGGCGGGGATCGGCACGGAGATCGTCCTGTAGGGGCGCATTGCCGTCCGCCGGGTTTTCATCTGCGGGTGTCGCGACATGGAAGCTCTCGAAGAAGCCTCAGATTGTCGAATCGGAAGATTCATCCATCCGTGCCCGAGCCTGCCGCCGGTGGACGGGGAGCGGGCGAGGTTCAGAGAGTCTTCAAAACAGGAAGCCGCTGGAGCGATGCGTGCCGGCGTCGGCGGAGGAACTGGTTGTCGCCCCCGGGGAAGAGGCAGGTGATCCAAGAGGCATGAATCCGACGCATTTCATTTCCATAGCCGATGCTCCCACAGAACGCTTGCGCCACATTCTGGATGTATCGCGGCGCCTCAAGGAGCAGGTCCGCAGCGGCGCGCGCAACGCCCCTCTGCTGGCCGGCAAGACGCTGGCCATGATCTTTGAAAAGCCCTCGCTGCGGACGCGAGTCAGCTTTGCCGTGGCGATGACCCATCTCGGCGGGACCAGCCTCGTCTTGCGGCCGGACGAAGTGGGGCTGGGGACGCGCGAGCCCGTCAAGGATGTGGCGCGGGTGCTGTCGGGCATGTGCGATGGCATCATGGCCCGGGTATTTGAGCATCAGAAGCTGCTTGAGCTGGCTCGATACTCCTCCGTTCCCGTGATCAACGGGCTGAGTGACTATTCTCACCCCTGTCAGGCCATGGCAGATGTCATGACCATCGAAGAGCATTTCGGGCAACTGGAGGGTCGAACCGTCGTGTTCATCGGCGACGGAAACAATGTTGCACGCTCGCTGGCGACGGTCTGCGGCAAGTTTGCCATGCGTTTCATCCTCTCGTCTCCGCCGGCCTACGCGCTGCCTGCCGACGATCTCGATCGCATCATGGCGCAGGTGCCTGAGATGGATTTTGAACTGTGCGTAGACCCGAACGAGGCCGTCTTGCAGGCCGACGTGCTGTACACGGACGTGTGGGTCTCCATGGGTCAGGAGGCCGAAAACGCCAAGCGAATGCGGGATTTCGCCGGGTATTGCATCGATTCGGCCCTGCTGGCGCGTGCCCCGGCCCATGCCGTGGTGATGCACTGCCTGCCGGCGCATCGGGGAATGGAGATCACCGATGAAGTCGTGGAGAGTCCACGATCGCTGATTTTCCCGCAGGCAGAGAACCGGCTGCACGTGCAGAAAGGCCTGCTGGCAGTGTTGATGGGGGGGGCGTGAAAGCCGGGTGGTTCCGGCGCGTCGGCGAGGGGTCATCGGGAGTACTTTGCCAGCATGTTCAGGGCTGCGCGGAAGTCTTTCGGCAGCGGGGCATGAATCTCCATGCGCTGCCCCTGAAGATCGCGAAACGCCAGCTTCCGGGCATGAAGCGTCAATCGGGCGATCAGAGGTCGCTCGGGCTCGCCGGGCTTCGGTCGATAGCCCCGTTTGAACGAACTCAGCATCAACCCGCCGGCAGAGCCGTACAGCGGATCAACCACCAACGGATGCCCGATGTGGGCAAGATGGACGCGAATCTGGTGAGTTTTGCCAGTCTCGGGAAGACAGCGAAGCAGAGAATACCTGCCGAAGGATTGCCCGATTTGCCAGGTGGTGCGTGCGGGTCGCCCCCGGCGGCTTACCGTCATGCGCGCGGGATCGGTCGGATGAACCGAGAGGGGGGCTTCAATCACCCCGCTCGGTTCCGCAGGATGCCCGCGGACCAACGCCAGATACTCCTTTTCCACCAGATTGTTCTGGAACTGAGGAGACAGATGCCGCTGCGCCGCTACGTGCCGGGCAAAGAGCAGCACTCCACTGGTGTCTTTGTCCAGCCGGTGCACTACCCGCACACGCGGGTCTTGGTTCCCTCGGCAAGGCAGGTTGAGTTGTCGAGCCAGTTGCTCCAGGGCCGAGTCGGTTTCCCCTCGCCCGGGGACGGTCGCCAGCCCGGGGGGCTTGTCGATCGCCACAAAATCGGGGGATTCGAAGAGGATTCTCAACGGCGGCATTCAATTGCGGGGCTTCGATGTTCCCTCGACACGGAGTATGCCATGGATCACAAACAGGCAGGCCGCAGGCGTCCTGACCGGCCGGCTCAAGGACCGAACAGACCGCCTGCACTCCACCGGCGGATTGCCGAAACCACCCGGGGCTGGCGGGG
>JAVQWE010000064.1:7331-10077 GCA_033579175.1 Phycisphaerales bacterium
TCAGGGCTGCTTCCCTGTGGCGTTCATCCAACTGCATGCCCTCGTTATATAACCTGATCAGCAGAAAGCCCTTCTCAGTCATCGCAGGCCAGAATTTCGGGTCGCTGGCCAAGGCCGCATCATACTGTTGCATCGCCAGATCGAATTTCCGATTCAATGCCAAGGCATCGGCATATCGCTTGCGTGCCACTGGGGTGGCCATTCGCGCCACGGCCTGTTCCATGACGGCCAGCGCGTCGGCAGCTTTGCCTTGGCTTACGAGGTTGGCACCGAGGTTCAGGAGCGTAACGTCCTGCTGGCCATCGAGTTCCAGCGATTTCTTGTAGGCCGCCTCGGCCAGCACGACGCTTCCCCGGGCGTCCAGCGCCACCCCCAGGTTGGCCCAGATCTCGGCGTTCTCCGGGTTCAGGACGCTGGCACGCTCGATGTATGTCACCGCATCGTCCAACTGATCCAATGCCAGGTACACCAGACCGAGGTTCATGTTCGACTTCCAGTCCTTCGGATCCAACTGCAGGGCTCGCAGGTAGGCGGCGGCGGCATCCTTCAGACGATTCACCAGTTGATATGCCAGCCCCAGCTTGTAATGGTTGACGGCAGTGTAGGGGTCGAGCTCGGCGAGCTTCTCGTAGTTGGGGATGGCACTGAGATGATCCCCGCGGGCGCGATAGAGATCACCGAGCATCCCGCGAGCCATGCGAAGGTCGGGACTTTGCCTGACGGCCTCATTGAGCAGGATGATGGCGCGGTCGTAATCCTGCGCGTTATACGCCTCGACAGCCTGCACGTAGAAGTTCAGTCCAGGAGGGCGTCTTCCGGCTGGGGGCGTGGCAGCGCAACCGGACAGCAGGATCGAGCCGGCGACCATTCCGAAGCAGACGGCGGTCAATTGAACAAGGATGCGAGGCATGGCGCGGGGAAAGGTAAGGGAATCGAACCCGGTTTTCCAATCGTTCCCGCCGAAGCCAGCCTGAAAAGCCCTGGGGTGGACGCACTCCGGGCGTCGCGCGTCCAGCGGCGGTTTGACCCTCTGCCCGGACGGTTCTACGATCGTTCAGCCTGCGTGACGGGCAGCAAGCGAGGCATCGTGCCGATTCTGATCGCCATTCCCGTATTTAACGAACTCGGCCATGTGGAGCGGGTGCTTGAGAAAGTTCATCGGTTCGCCGACGAAATCCTGTGCATCGACGACGGCAGCACGGACGGCACCGCTGAACTGCTGGCCCGACGGCGCGACATTCGATTGATCCACCACGGCAGGAACCTGGGCTACGGGCGCAGCATCATCGACGCGTTCGATTACGCGGGGAAGCACGGGTTCGACTGGGTCATCACCATGGATTGTGACGAACAGCACGAGCCGGAGGCGATCCCCGAATTCATGCAACTGATCGAAACCGGCGATTACGATCTGATCAGCGGCTCGCGTTACCTCAAATCCCGGGATGACAACGATCTTCCACCGCCGGACCGCCGCAGCATCAACGTGGCCCTGACGGCGGTGCTGAATGTCCTTTTCGGCTGGGGTCTGACGGACGCATTCTGTGGCTTCAAGGCACACCGCACTTCGGAGATGGTCAAGCTGCGGCTGGATGAAGCCGGTTATGCCTTTCCGCTGCAGTTCTGGCCGCGGGTGGCGGCGGCGAAGTTGCGGGTCACCGAGTTGCCGGTGCGGCTGATCTATAACGATCCCAACCGGACATTCGGTGGCAACCTCGACGATGCCTACCTGCGGATGAAGCACTATCTGGATGTGCTTCATCGCGAACTTCACCGCGAACCCGTCGCCAGCCTCGAACCCCGGGATTGCGCCGCCTGTTTCTGCCGAGCTTCGGAGCCTGTATCGGCATGAGTGCCGCCGCCGGCAAATCTGCCTCGCCACGATATGCCGACTGGAAGGCGCCGGCGGAAGACAGTCGGCTCCTCATCTGGCCGGAGATTGACGAGCTTCTGCGGCAGACGGAACAGAACCACAACCTCCTGGCCGCCGCTGCGGCTCCTCGACTGCTTGGCGTGCCTTTGAACGAGCTGCGCCGGCAGGCGCGTGCGTGGATCGGCGCGATCGACCCGCAGCAGCCCATTGTCGCCACCGGACATCAGACAGAGTTGTATCACCCGGGGGTGTGGATCAAAGACGCGGTTATCCACTTCGCTGCCGAGCGCATCGGGGGCACCGCCTGGCATCTTGCCGTCGATACCGACGCCCCCAAACACCTGCTGCTTCGCTGGCCCGGCGGGGCCATGGCCATCAGCGATGATTCACGGCTGGCCACCGCCGCCTGGTCGGGTTTGCTGGACCCGCCGACCCCAGCTCACCTCGCCCAGCTCCGCCAGGCGCTTCATTCCGCGGCGGAAAAGATGGGCTTTGAGCCGTCGGCACTGAAGGTTCTGGAGGATATGGCACGACTGGCCTTGCAGCCGACAACCCTGTCAGAAGTGCTCTGCAACGTGCTTCACGGGCTGGACTGGTCGCTGGGACTTCGACATCACGCGCTGCTTTTCTCGCCGTTGTGCCTGTCTCCGCCGTATCTCAGCTTCGCAGCCAGCGTGCTGGCTGACGCCCGCAGGTTCGCATCGCATTACAACCAGGCGCTGCGGGAGTATCGCCAGGAACAGTCGATCTCCGGCACCATGCGGCCGATGCCTGATCTTTTCATCGGTCCTGACGCGGTGGAAGTGCCCTTCTGGCTCGATAACCTGGCGCTGGGCACGCGCAGCCGCCCCAGCGTGTTTGAGGAGTGCGGGG
>JAVQWE010000065.1:0-10008 GCA_033579175.1 Phycisphaerales bacterium
GCCGGGATCAGCATCAGCAAACCGAAATACTGATGCGCCACCCCTTCGGCCATCTCCTGACTCACGTACACGTCCAGCAGGCCCTGGCCACTCACTCGCATCACGTTGCACAGCACGGCAATCGGGATGGCCGAGAGTGTGATCACGATTTTCTGCCACAGCGGACGACTTGACAAGAACCCGATCGCCGCCCCCAGCGTGATGAACGTCATCAGCGAACGCAGCCCCGCACAGGCCTCGGCCACATTCAGCATCCGCGGGGGTTTAAGCGGGCCGAAATCCATCAGAATCTTGGTGCCGGCCTGCGAGGCATCCACGCCGGTCAATTGCAGCACAAACACCGCCACCGATGATGCCAGATGCTGCAGGGGCGTGGCGATCCGGCTGTACACCAGTCCCGGCCAGGGAAGCGCGCAGATCAAAAACAGAATCGGAAACCAGGCGATCTTCATGACCGGCCAACCGCACATCGTCAGCACGATGCCGAAGATCGTGATCACCAGCCCCAGGTCCTTCACATAGTCGTTCTGACCCGGCCAGATGCCATAGCCGAAGGTGAGCAGACCGAAAAGCAGCGTCCCCAGACCCCAGTTCAGCAGAAGCACCAACGCACCCAGCCCCAGCATTCCCTGAGCCGCCTTGGTCAGATATGCACCCAATTCGCCGGGGAACAGCACCGGCGCTGCCCAGCTTCCAGCGCCTCCGGCCAGCAGCAGCGCCAGCCCCGACACCCAGCGGAACCGCGAAAAGGTTGTCGGAAGGTTCGGCACGATCGGCCTGCGCGCCAGTTCCTCGCGATTCAGGTACAGGTAATACAGCCCGATCAGGGGCACCAGAATCGAATGTCCCCAGTTGCCTTCACCGTAAAACGGGTTGGTTTTGCTCCAGAGCCGCCAGAGGCTTGACCAGAAGATGGCCACCACCAGTGCGGCCGTCACCCCGACATAAAGCCAGTTGACGCGCAACCCGGCGGCCCGGTCGCCGGGGGGCGAGGACGCTGCGACAACGGTGCTGTCTCCTGTCAACTGACTCACGAGCTGCTCCGGGGTACGGCGAAGAGATAAAGCGCCGCGGACGCGGAAGTTGCTTCCCGACAGCGCGGGACGTCGCGTTTCGACGTGCCACGGGCTTCCGGGGCGTTGCTCAGCAGACAATCAGTCGCGACGGTCCACCCGCCGCGACTGACTGCCATTGCCTGATCTTCTCTTATCAGCCTTACGCCACGTCACCGCTGGTTATTCTCGTCGGCGGCGTAATTCCGATCATACAGGAATCCAAACCCGTAGGTAACCCGGAATCCGTTCCGGATCGACGCCAGGAAAGGCGCCCAGAACTGCGTGCCGACGATGATCTTGTCGTCCTTCTTCAGGTAAAGGTCGGGCTCCTCACCGTTGAAGATCTTGGTCAGATCGACGGTGGCGAAAATCTGCTTATCCTCGCCTTGGATGCGGCGGATGACCTGGGTCCGCCAAGGCACTGCCACCTGATCCAGCCCCCCTGCGGCGATGATTGCATCGATCAGGGAGACCTTGTTGCCGCCGCCCAGCACATACACCCCCGGTCGCTGGACGTGCCCACCCATGTAATACACGCCCTCCAGCGGGTTGGGCACGAAAATCAGGTCATTGGGACGGATCACGATGTTGTAACGGAGGTTCCCCTGCACGAGCTTGACCATGGGAATCCGGATCACCCGAACATCCTCCGGTTCGCGCGGGGCGTTGAACTCAAACGGCGTCGCATCGGCCGGGGGAGCAGCCGGGGCACCGGCGGGCGGTGCGTCTGGTTGCACCGTCGGGGTTTCGGCCGGAGGCTCAACCACCGGCCCGCCACCGACCAGCACCGGCTTGCCATCGACGATGATGTATCTGCCCTCACCCGGTTCAGCAGGCTGGGTGGGGGGAGCGTCGGGGGTGCCGGGTGTTTCGGCGGGGACTTCGGCCGGGGGCGTTTCGACCGGCTGGGTGCGCAAAAACGCCGCCTGACGGAAATCCTCACTCGGAGTCGCCTGACTCCGCGGCTTGAGCACGTCAACCGGGGCTTCCTCGGCGGGTTGTGGGGCTCGGGTGCCCTCCCCGGGGGTCTTCTTGCGGATCACATACACGTAGTCGTACCCGCGCGTGCCCCGGGTCACATCAAAATCGGCTGATGCCACGAAGGCATCCAGCAGTCGGAAATCGCTCTTGAGGATGGCATACTGTCCGGCTCGACCAACCGCTCCCACGATGCTGAAGGTCCGCCCGCGGGCTTCCAGAACCGTCACGGCAACATTGGCATTCTGGATAATCTGGGCATCCCGGTAGGCTTTGGCGACCGCCTCTTCGGCCTGTGCTTCGGTCATTCCGGCGATGGTGAACTGCCCGAGGTTCGGAAGAGTAATCTTCCCGGTGTCGGTGACGCGCGCCTGCCGACCATCGTCGATGCCGATCCCCCGCAAATCACTGATCTGAACAGACACCAGATCGTTCGGAGAAATGGTGTAATCGGCGATCTCGGCCACCAGGTCTTCTGCCGTGGGTTCTTCGGCCTGACCGAAGATGTCGGCCGGCTCTTCAATCCCCGTGTTCAGGTTCTGCAGGATGGGAACGACCAGCGGATCTTTGTTGAACGCGCCCAACTCGGTCTGATCCAGGAAACCTTTCTCCAGGCATCCACCCAGCGTCAGCGTTCCCGCGACCGCAACGGCGCCCACCGAGAGTTTTCGAAGCCATTGAATCGACCCTAATGAACGCAAGGTGCGCTCCTTTCGTTTTTTCAATCGCAGCCTGACCGGTTTCACCTGCCCCGAGTCGACGAGACGACTTCTCTCACCCCGTGCCCTCAGGCCAATGACCGTAATCTAGCCCGCGGGGAACGTTTTGCAAACCCGCCGCGGGAACCATGGCCTTACCCATCTTTCCTATTTCGCCACCGGCGGGCACTTCCGACGACCCGCTCGACCCCTCCAGAGCGGGCCTCGAATCTACGCCGCCAAACGCTCTCGAGCCTGTGCCAAAGCCTCGGCGGCCCGACGCGAGGCATCCCGGAACATCGCTCGCAAGGCATCCGAGCGACTCTGGCTTTGCGTTTCGGATCGAGCGCTCTCCGTTCGGCAGGCCACCAGAGCCCGGAAATAGTGCATCGGATCCAGATCTCCGGTCGCAATACGCCTGTCGGCGCTGCCGATCCGGTCGGCGCTGCCGATCCTGTCCGACTCCACTGGCTCCACCTCTTGACGAGTGCTAAGTCCTTTCTTCAACATGCTTTATCATTCCTCGACCCTTTGCCGACCCGACATGAGCCGCCAGGGACGCCAAGTCCCAGAATCCCCCTGAGACTGCCATCCGCCCGAATGTATGGATCGGCCGCGAATTGAGTGGTCGGCGCGTTGTCGGACCGGGGGGACAGGATATACTGAAACAATCAGCCCTGACTCTGGCGGAGTTGCATTGCCAGACACGTTCCGGGCCGCTCGCCGGAGGCGGGCACCACAGGCAGAGGGAGTCTGCTCCACTGAACCGGCATGTTCTATGAGTCGTTGGAATCCCGGCGGCTGCTCGGGGGCGATGAGCCGTTCAGCCCTCATGCGCGACTTATCGGACTCGACCGGCTCGCCAGCGACTTCCCGACCCTGAGCGGCGCCGGCCAGACCGTGGCTGTCATCGACACGGGGATCGATTACACGCATCCGCGGCTGGGCGGGGGCTTCGGGCCGGAATTCAAAGTCATCGGGGGCTACGATTTCGTCGATCGCGACAACGACCCGCGCGATACTCACGGACACGGCACCGCCATTGCCGGCATCATCGCCGGCGATGAGTTCACCCGAAACGGCTTGCGCTTCCGTGGGGTGGCTCCCGACGCCCGGCTCGTGGCGTTGCGGATCGCTCGCGACACCCGCACCACACCCAACGCACGCATCGCCGAGGCTCTGGACTGGGTTATCGCCAACCGCGCGGCGTTCAACATCACGACCGTCAACATTTCCTTCGGCTCCGGACACTTCGAACGCGAGCCGGATAACGCCCCCTTTGCCACCCAACTGGCCGATCTGGCGCAGGCCGGGGTCGTCGTCGTGGCCGCCAGTGGCAACCGTGCCGCCTCCGCGGAAGCAGGGATCGAGTATCCGGCAGCGGACAGCCACGCGTTGTCGGTTGGATCGGTGAACGAATTCGACGTGATTTCCGAATTCACCCAGCGGGGCAGACTGCTCGATCTGCTGGCCCCGGGAGAGGACCTGATCGCCCCGTGGCTTAACGCCACCACGCGTTCGCTGCGGGGCACCAGCTATGCCGCACCGTTCGTCGCCGGTGCCGCAGTGCTGCTGCGGCAGGCCGATCCGACGATCGCGCCGGCCGAAATCGCCTCGGTGCTGCGCGCCAGCGGGCGGGACAATCTCGACGGCGACGACGAATTCGGATCGACCACAGGCTTGCGCTTCCCACGGCTGAACCTGCCCGCCGCCGTCGGACTGGCCCTGGCCCGCGCCCCAGCCGAACCGGAGGCAGCGCCCGATTTTGCCAATGCCCGCGCCAATTCCCTCGCCGTCGATTCCCGCGGCGTTCTGCACGTCGCATGGAACGACCCCCTGCTCCGCACCCTGTTCTATGCCACTCGTTCAATCTCGGGAACCTGGTCCCGGCCGTGGCGAGTGGAGCCGCAGGAGATCGACGCCGGACAGTTTCTCTCCCTGGCGCTGGACTCGGCCGGTCGACCGGGAATTGCCTATTTTGACGGAACCCATGGTGATCTGCGTTACGCCCGCTTCGACCCGGACAGCCTCGCCGTCGGCGCAGCCCCATTCGCCATTGACGTGGTTGACTCCCGCCAATCGGTGGGGTTGTATCCCTCCACCCGCTTCAGCGCGGCCAACCGGCCTGTCGTGGCCTACTATCACCGCAGCAAGGGAGATTTGCGCCTTGCGGAATTCGACGGGGGGCAATGGCAGATTCGCGACGTCGATCGCCACCCCAACGATCGTGGGCGATCCGCCAGCATGGCCATCAACTCCCTCGGGAGGCTGGCGGTGGCTTATGAGGATTCCACGTCCGGCAAGCTCAAGTTTGCGCGCCAGACCGGCGCCGGCTGGATGATCGACACCATCGACGACTTCACTTCCGGCGTCAGCTTCATTTCCCTGGCCTTTGACCCGCGCGACCGGCTGGCGGTGAGTTATTACGATGCCGCTCGCGCCGATCTGAAATTCGCCATGGAGCAATCCGAGCTGGGTCGGTTTCACACCGTCACTGTCGCCAGCCGTGGCGCGGTCGGACTGTTTTCCCAATTGACGCTGAATGACGACGGTGTCGCCAGCATCCTTTATCACAGCCGGCGCGACGAAGGCCTGTTCCTCGCACGCGGGACAACCGGCCGATTCATCGCGACTCGACTGCACACCGGTGGACGATTTGCCTCGGCGGCGGTGAATCCGGTCGATCAGTCGGTGGTGTACGCGTGGCTCGACTCGGCCGAGAAGACCCTGCGGTTCAACTGGTTCCAACCGGAGTGATCTTCCTGGCAGCGGGGCACGCCGAAACGTCGGCGCACATCGCGGGCGGAATATCAGGGCCGCGCCGAGGGAAGCGGCACGGGCGGTTTCGATCCTGACGCCCGCGGCGGCTCATGGGCCATGGCGGGACGCGTCGAATCGGTAGCCCGCACGGCAAAGCACAGGCTCTCACCGGCAGTTCCGCAGGGTCTGCGTCGGGCTTGATGATGCCGCGGCGGACCGAGGGACAGCCGGCCGATCATGTCCGCCTCAGCGCTGATTCTGCGATAAGAACGTGAACCAGAGCCGACGCATGCCGGACCAAGCCGGCACGCCCCCTGCCGCCCGGTTCACGGCCATGGCCGGGGATTGTCGGACCCGCCTCGTCTGCGCCAACGCCATTTTCCGATTGCCTCCCGGGACAACCGCTTCTGGCCAGAGCCGGTACGTGCCCTTCGTAAGCCGCCGATCGGGCAAGCCTCGGGCAGAACCGTTGCTTTCTCGTTGGAGCATTCGACACTTGACATCCGCCAGCGCGATGTTAGGATTTTGTAAGGATCCCGGATTGAAGCGCTCCGGCCCCGGTCGGGACGGGTTGGGCGGTCGACGAGGGAACCCCGGCAGCAGGAGGTCTGTCGTGCGCCCGTACGTGCCGGGCATCGCATCGGTCGTCGAGCTGGGGACACGCGCCCGATCTACGCGCCGGACGACGGACGGCTCGCGGGGGGTGGTGATTGTGCGAAATTGTGCGGATTTGGGCGTTTTTCGACGATCATTGTGCGACGCACGACTCACCGCACAACGCCCGAGGCAGACCGGGGGGCCCGCCGTCGTCCCTGCGTTTGATCGTCCCGTTGCCAGCGCCACCGGCAGCTCCCGAACGCTCCAGCTGCTGACGCGACGGGGTGGTTCCCCCGAACGACGCAGGTGTACCGGGTTGGCGGTCGTCGACCGCGCTGCCGACCGCGACGTGCGGGAACGACCCTCAGCCCACCGGCTCGGGAATGGGTGTGTCCATCGCGCGGCTCCACAGCAGATGCAGCCGCCAATGTTTGTCGTCTCGTTCCGGATAATCGATGCGGAAGTGTGCCCCGCGCGATTCGGTGCGGGTGTACGCGGCCGTGGCGATCAGGAAACAGACCGTGAGCATGTTCTGCAGCTCCCAGCCCGCAATCGCCGCCGACCCGATCTCACCGGGGTTGAAGGTCTTGTCCATCACGTATCGGGACCAGAAGGCGATGATCTCGCGGGTCTCGGTCAGCCGGTCTCCCACGCGTTCGATGCCGACATTGCGCCACATGACGCTGCGCAGGGAGTTGCGCACGTCGGCGATGTCCAGCTCGGTCTTGCTGGAAGCCTGAATTCGATGCTCCAGATTCTGCGGGAATTCGATTGCCTTTTCCCGCGCTGCTTCTGCCGCATGGGCGCCGGAGCGGGCGCCGAAGACCAGCCCCTCCAGCAGCGAATTGCTGGCCAGGCGGTTGGCGCCGTGAAGTCCGGTGCAACTGGCTTCTCCGATGGCATACAGCCCGGGCAGGCTGCTGCGCCCGTGCTCATCGGCATCGACACCCCCGATGATGTAATGCATCGCCGGGTGAACGGGAATCAGATCCCGGCCCAGGTCGATCTCAAACTCGTCCGCCAGGCGTGCCAGTTGCGGAAACCGCTCCCGGAAGCGCGCGGTATCCAGATGGCGAACATCCAGAAAGACGTGAGTGAAGAACGTCTTGCGAATCTGCTGGACGATGGCGCGGCTCACCACGTCGCGCGGTGCCAGCTCGGCGTCGGGGTGGTAATCCCGCATGAAGCGATGACCGTTCTTGTCCACCAGATACGCCCCCTCCCCGCGGACGGCCTCGGTGATCAGTGCGCGGCTGGCGCCGGCGACGTACAGCGTGGTCGGATGAAACTGGATAAACTCCATGTCGGCCAGGCGCGCGCCGGCGCGGTAGGCCATGGCGTGTCCGTCGGCAGTGGCGATCCGCGGGTTGGTGGATTCCCGGAACAACTGCCCTGCCCCACCGCTGGCCAGAATCGTCCGCCGGGCCCAGATCACCTGTACCTGCCCGCCAATCCACGCCAGGGCGCCGACACAGGCGCCCTCGTGCGTGATCAGATCGATCGCAAAGCTGTTTTCGCTGATGCGGATGGACTCCTGCCCGTGCACGCGCGCAATCAGCGTCTTGGCCAGCTCTTTCCCGGTGGCATCGCCGTAGGCGTGGAGAATCCGGGCGTAGCTGTGTCCGCCTTCCAGACCGAACGCCAGGTCATAGGGGTTTCCCTTCTGCCGGTCGAAGTTGGCGCCCCAGTTCAGCAGCTCCAGAACCCGCCGGGCGCCCTCTTCCACCGTGATTCGCACGACCGTCGGATCGCAAAGTCCCACACCGACTGTCTCGGTGTCGCGAATGTGCGCCTCGAACGAATCCAGCGGCTGGAGGGCAGCGGCGATACCCCCCTGAGCATACCAGGTGTTGGATTGGTCAAGAGTGTCCTTGGACATCAGCAGGACGTCGGCGCCGGCCTCGGCGGCGGCGATGGCCGCACGAAGGCCCGCCACCCCACCCCCGATCACCAGGACCTCGGTGATCTGCTGCGGAAGGCGCGAAGCGCGAAACGGAATCAGATAACGGGTTTGCGTCAGCGGCTCAAACATCGGCGTAGGTCCATGATAGTCGCGCCCGAGCGTTCCGGGCGACTTTTACCACCGGGCATGGACAGCGCCGCGGAGCAGCCGGTCGTAGATATCTCGAACCGCTGCCATGTGCTGCGGCGTCAGAGGAGGCAGATCGGACGCCGCGCAGTTCTCCGCAACCTGCTGCGGGGTCTTGGCTCCCGGAATCGCACAGCTCACCTCATCGAACATCAGAATCCATTTGAGGGCAAACTGCGCCAGCGGCATTCCACGGGGAACGATCCTGCGCAGCTCCTGCACCGCCGAGAGGCCCGTTGCCAGATCGACCCCGCTGAAGGTCTCGCCCTGATCGAAAGCCTCTCCGTGGCGGTTGAAGCTGCGGTGATCGTCGGGATCGAAGCGGGTCTGGGCGGTGATGCGTCCGGTCAGAAGCCCGCTGGCCAGCGGCACCCGAACCACGATTCCCACGCGGCGCTTCCTCGCCAGCGCGAAGAACTCATCGGCCGGCTTGTGACGGAAGCAGTTGAAGATGATCTGCACGCTCTGCACACCGGGATGGAACACCGCCTCCATGGCCTCGGCGACCGTTTCGACGCTCACGCCGTAGAAACGCAGCTTCCCGGCGCGTGCCAGATCGTCCAGAGCCGCGAATACCTCAGGCTGGCGATACACCTGGCTGGGAGGGCAATGCAGTTGCAGCAGATCGATCGTCTCCACGCCGAGGTTGCGGAGGCTGCGATCGACAAACGCGGCAAGGTTATCGTAATGGTAACCCTCGGGCGTATGCGGCACCAGCCGTCGGCCGACCTTGGTGGCAATCACAATCGGTTCTTTCCGTTCGCGCTTCAACCGGCCCAGCAGGCGCTCGCTGCGCCCGTCGCCGTACACATCGGCCGTGTCGAAGAAATTCACCCCCCGATCGACGGCCGCGTGCAGCGCACGAAGGGACTGCTCGTCGTCCACCGTGCCCCAGGACCCCCCGATCGCCCAGGCGCCGAAGGAGATTTCCGAAACGTTGTATCCGGTTCGGCCCAGCGGTCGGTATTTCATGCTCGCTCCCGTGGAGCCGAGGGCTTTCTGCCCGAGGCCGATGGCACCCTCTGCCCCGCCGTCTGCGCCGAAGGGTCGATTGGGCTGCCCCTGTGTGCCGGGATGGCCTCAGGCACCCTCGCGGGTGATGATTTTATAGTTTTCGCGTTCTCCCACGCCTCGAAGGGGATAATCCTTGCGCAGCGGGTAGGAGCCGAAGCCGTTCCAGGTGAGAATCCGACGAAGGTCCGGATGACCCCGGAAGATCACTCCGAACATGTCGTACACTTCCCGCTCCATCCATTCGGCGCCGGCCCAGATGCTGGTTACGCTGTCGAGCATCAATCCGGGGTCGCCCTTTTCCAGAACTTCCTCATCCCGGGGTGCGTTTCCGGGGGAGGTGTCGCGCGTGGGATCGAGGAAGACCTTCAACCACAGGCGGTTGTTGTTGGCGTGGCTGATCAGCCCGTAGTTGACCGCAAAACGGTGTTCGGCGCCGGGATAGTTCAGATAGTCCACCCCGTTCAGCTCACACAGGTAATTGAAGCGGGTGCGGGGGTCGTCCCGCAGAAACCGGCAAACCTCGAGCAGCGCCTCCCGCGGAACGACAACCGTCACCATGTCGCGGAATTCGCCGACAAGAAACCGCGTGTTCGGAAATGCCGACTTCAGAGGCGCCAGGGCCGGATGATGGATGGTTCGGGGCATGGGTCCTTCCAATTCTACCGTATGCGGGGGGGATTGTGCTGGTCGGCTGCCGACAATCAAGCGCGCCCCTGGCGCAGGCCGGGGCCAAGTGAGCCGATCGGCCCCGGCGGCGGTAGCATGCATCGGGTTTCACCGAAAGGATGGATTGATGGCCAGAGAGAACAGCGTCGCA